>DWUT01000108.1 GCA_019120615.1 Candidatus Mediterraneibacter norfolkensis | reverse complement strand
TTTTCAATCTTTACACCGCCTCGGATCACGTTGTCACGGATTGCCGTATCTGCCGTGTTAAGGTTCACGATCACGCCGTCTTCCCGGATCGAGAACCGCTGTTCCAGCACCCCTTCCATCAGATATCCTGTCGGAGGAGTCTGTTCTTTTATAAGATAATCCCCATATGGAAGATCTCTTTCTCCTGTGACAGCAGTCCCCGTCTTATCTGTTATCAGTGTTTTCACAACTTCGCCTTTATTATAACTTCTCCCATCAACAGTCACCGCCTTATCATTCTGCGAAATGATCTGGAACCTGGCACCTTCCAGTGATGCACCTCCCTGTGCCTGATGTTTGGCTGTCTCATTATCCCATTTTTCAATCTTAACGCCACCACGGATTACAGTTTCAGGGATTGTTGGTTCATTATAAGTCTGAACTTGCTCCGCACTTCCATCTGATGTTATTTGTCTTACAAAAATTTCATTATTTACCAAATAACCTAACGGAGCTTTTGTTTCTTGAATAGTAAGTGTGCCTAATGGTAATGTAACTACACCATTCAGTTTATAAAATTCATCACCTGATACTTTATATTTATCACCTAGTCTAGTAAAACCTCTTTCATCTGTACGCATCACCCATGTGCGAAGAGGATTTACTCCTGCTTCTTCTGGATTAGTATCATAGGACCCAGCATAAAATTTTATAGTAAACTCAGCATTAACCAGCGATGCTGAACCTTGTGGCATATTCTGTGTAGTCTCTTGATCAATTTTCCCAAGTAAAATACTCACCGGATCAGTTTGAGGAACATCCTCCACTTCAATCTTTGCTGTTGCCCCTTCTGTAATTATAACAGGATAAACGTTTCCATCCAGAGCGTACCCTCTAGGTGCTTTTATCTCTTTCACATAATAACTTCCCACATCAAGTTCAATCGTGTTAGATTCTCCATTACTGTTCACAGTAAGAGTCCCAACTTGATTCTGGCATGCCTCGTCTTTGTATACTCCATACTGAGCATCCTCAAAACTATAGCAGGAATTTCCATTTGTCAGATCCGGGTTCGCCGAACTCTTTTTGAGAGTGACATGGCCTGTTGGATGATACTCATACGTCCAACGGGACAATGGCTGATTATCCCCATTTACATAAATATCACCAGATGCTTCTAACTGGTCTTTATGCTCTTCTGCCCAATCAAGACCCTCACTATACATAGAATGGTAATGCGTTGATATTCCCTGTCCACAGGCACAAGTAAGACCCTTACCGTATTCTACTGTGATCGCATCCCCTCCTGTATACCATGCGCTTTCCTCATTAAGTACAGTCCAAATATACCCCTGTCTGATCATATACGCCTGTTCCGCTGTCAAACGATTACAGATAACCTGATCTGTATAATACAGCACTCCGCACAACTTTTTGATCGTATCCTCACTGTAATACTCCGATGCATTATGAGCAGTCATGGATATCCCTTCTTTAAAGTGTTGCTCTGGATTTGCACAGAAGAGCCATTCTCCATCAGTAGTACCAAGTACACCCTCACTCCAATTTTTAAGGTTTGTCCACTCGTCACCATCCCAGCGCGTAACATCAATACTGCCAGGAATCTCTGAACCCTTTTTTATATAGGCTGACGTGATCGTATCCCCGGCAGAAAAAAGAGCAATTTCATTTATTCCGGCAGACGGATCTCCTTGTGTCTCATCTACCGTCTCAGCCTGCGGTATTTCTTCCGTTTCATCGACCTCATCGGCTTCAGGATCCACTGCTATTTCTGAAACCTCTGCCTGAAGCAGGCTATTCACATCCGGCATGACAATTATAGCTTTATTATCTGCCAGCTCCTGTTTTTCTCCATTCAGGATAATTGCATCTGCCTGCCATCCCTCATCGGTCTCCAAAATCGCTGTGATTTCTTCTCCCGGAACTATCATATATGCTCCGTCTTCCTGACGTTCATACTCACCTTCCAGACTCAGTGATCCATGCTCCGGTTGTATGATCGTCAAGGCTCTTGTCCCCTTTTCCGGGACAGAGCTGTTATCTTCTGCAAGACTTATCAGCCCTGTGCTTAGAAGCATGATAACTGACAAGCCAAACGCCAAAACTCGTTTTACTATTTTCATGTTATCCTCCTTTTATGATTCTGTTCTGCATCATTTCTATCACCATCTTCCTTTCCCTTCACATGTTCCTTCACATTTCCTTCCCTTTCCTTCACAGCACACTGTTTTCCTGTTCAGGCACGATATACCTCCGGGAGCGGACGCCATGCAATAACATCGTATAGATTTTCGTTATCATCAAACCATGTGCCATCTGGCCCATAATACAATGTAGTTGCTTTCGTCGCTCCCCGAATCGTGACATTGTATTCAGGACAACAATATTCTTTATCATCTACCGGATCCGGCAGACGCACCTCTACCGGGATCCAACCGTCATCATTATTCATATAGTCCCGAAACAATTCATGCACTGACTTAAAAATTCTCTTTAATAATCTCCGCATTTCTTATTCCTCCACCGGCTCAAAATACAAACATCTTCCCATGTTTTCTTCGCCCACCACCTCTATAATGTAGTTATCAGGATCAAACATTCTTGACACTACAATCACATCACGAGAACATCCGTAACACCTTTCCCCGGATTTAGACTTATAATTTCGCATCGGTCTTTTTGATCTATGCTTACAGTTCATAAGACATACCACTTTTGACATAACTTACCTCCAACATCCTCCAAACAAAAACTGTCTCCATTTTCACAAACAAAAAAGACCTTACTTAAAAATAAGATCTTTTTCAATGTAACATATTTAATTAATTCCGTTATTTTGTAGCACCGCAGGAACACACATACCCCGTCAGCACCTGACTGTCTTCATAGTGACCGACTTCATCATGATGAATAGTGTATGTATTTGTTCCCGTCTGGACTTGATTGGAATCACTCCTATATCCTCCATGCATAGTTTCATCTAAATGCCCTTCTGGATCAGCTGTTATATCAGCACCGCAAGTATTACAGTACCAAACTATTTGTGTTTCATATATCGGCTCACTCACCGTTTCATCCCATGCAGCCTGATCTACTACATATGTACTTACTGTACTATACTGCGGTTGCCAATTATGTGTATGTGCCGGTTTTGACTCTGCCTGTGGCTTTGATGGTGCTGGTTCCGACTGGACAGGTTCTGACTGTGATGGTTTTGAACTCTCCTGCGACTGTGCTGGTGCCGATTCTGATTTAGACGGAGACTGTACCGCTCCGCCTGAGGAACTTCCAGAAGCCCGATCACTTGATGAAGAGGTCTCCTGTGATCCAACAACGGAATCACCAGAACCACGATTTTCTGACACACTGGAACTGGACGTATTCACATCTGAGGTCTGCGTCTTCTTTTCAGCAGTCTTTTCTGCAGAAGAATCCTCTTTCTTCTTCTGATCAGCCGTTTCCTTGTCCTGCTCTTTAGTGGTATTCTTCTTTTCTTCCTGTTTCTCTGACCTCTGCTGTCCAGTCTCATCCACCTGATCAGATCCATTTTTGTCAACAGCTGACTCTCCTGTGCTATCTGTCTTCACAGCCATTCTTTCCACAACCGGACTTTTCTCAGAGATATCAGCATTATCGCCACTGACTGCATACGCCATTCCTCCGACCGTGATCAATATCGCAAGCGCCGCCGCTGTCCCTATCACACCTTTCTTCTTCACACCAATCCGTCTTTTCATGTCATTCAGCTTCTCATTCATGTCATTTCTCATCATGTTATCCACCTCTGTCCATGTTCCTCACACCACAGCTTTATTATACCCTTTCTGCCCTCATGAGTAAACATGCCTTTCCTTTCTTTCACTTACATTTTTACCTATAACATAACCTTTCACGTACCAATTTACACTAACTCTGGATCTTTCAACTTATCTCATTTTCTTTTTTTCAGGACACACATAAAAACCATCTGTCTTCAAAATAATTTTCACCTTATCATCCGGGCCTAAATCAAACAAGTTTCTTATTGTTTTCGGTATTGTCAGTCTTCCCTGGCCATCTAAATTTTTTGTCGTATACATTATCTTTTCACTCATTTATCCTACCTCTCTTCTAAATTATCATATCTTCCGTAGCCGCTGACAACTGTTCCACAAGCTTCTCTAAACGTTCGTTTAGTGTGGCATTTTCCACCATTTCAGACATAACATGCGTTCCCTTATTCTGGTCAACTTTCTCAAACGCCTTCCAGGAAGGTGCAACCTGACGACTCATCCATCTCAACGTCCTTTCGGGTGAGTATGGCTGTGGCTCACTGGTCAGCTTCATCGCTTCTCTGTGCTCACCGATAAACCAATTCCACATTTTACTATTCTCCCAATATTCCCGGGAGACACCTTCCTCTTTATCTACAAAACGCAGATACTGGTTAATGATCCGAAATGCAACCTCTTCACCATCCCAGCAAGACAAAAGTCCCTTTATAGCATGTTCGGCACGATCATTCATCAGCCGGATCTCAAACCGATTCTTCACCGGTACCGACTCTATCGGAATATCTTTCTTGATATACTGCTCATAATCCTTTTCATACAAGCAGAAATAAACATCGCTTTTCAGCGATCCTATATACAATGTATATCCCATTCCCACTTTTTCATCCCTGCGTATCAATTCGCCTGACCGATAGCTCCGCCAACTACGGAATTTACTGATACACTCGTCTTCCTCACACTTTTTTGTCAGTTCTCTGATATCCAATACCCCGGCAATATCGTTAATCGCCAGATCGATCCGCTTAAAAACACATCCCTCCATTACTGATTCCATGAAAAAATCATACCAACTGCGTTCCTGCGCTTCTAAAAACCCTTCAAACTGTCTACAACCCTGTCCTTTCAACTCCAACAGTACACCTTTCTCTTCATCTTGTGATGCCATTACGAATATATTTCCCAGTTCATAATGTTCTTCATACCCATAAAACCCGAAGGATTCATGAATCATGTACTCCTGCTTCAAACGCAGAAGCTCCCTGATAACATGCCCTACATCCGTCGTCTCATAACGTATGCGTACATAATCAATCACCATCGTCAGTTTTGCATTCGGATTCAAAATCATCAGAGCCTTTTCCAGCTTTTCGACTGTCTCCGGCATCGGCTTCGCCTTACCATTTTCCAGCAGTACCAACTGTTTACGGGATATTCCTGCTTCAATCGCCAGTCTGCTTTGAGATATGCCATACTCTTCCCGGAGATATTTCAACTCCTGCATTTTGTTACAATTATCCATGCTTGCACACGCCCACTCAGACTCGTTTCTGTATTTTAAAACAGGTGTTACCTGTTCGCCTTAGAGGTAACACCTATGCCCAAGCACTCCAACCCCTTGATAATACTGGACTTTCTGCACTTTTGACACTGTTAATTTATACGATTTCTACCCCCCTGTTAGGTACGGGGGGTTTACTGCCTGGCGGCTGTGCCGCCAGGCAAAGGATGCGGGGAAAATCCCCGGCTCATGCGTCCCGCCCGCCGTGGTTTCCCCCGCATCCTTTCAGGGGATTCATCTGCACAATTAGTTACCCGCCTGAACAGGTTTCCCATCCTTTTCACTCCGTTTGTCGGCAGGACGTTCCACTTTTTCCGGGGCACGGCCAGGTCCATGCTGTCCCTTCGGGACGATATCATCCGCCTTAACATACCAGTTCGCCTCTGTCCTTCCAAATCCAGCATTAGCAACTGTATCAACAACAGGGTTCACAATCTCAACCTCGCTGTCATATTCAAACGTCTTTTCCGGGATTTCCCCAGGGATCCCAACGCTGACCAGTCCTCCCTGAATACGGCATTTTAAGTCATAAACCCGCTCCTTTACCTCATCTGTCGCGTTTCCTTCTTCATCCTGTACCATTCTCATACGTCGGAGCGCTGCAAACTTGCAGACTCCAAACGTCTCCTCATTATTTATATATAACCCTTCTGGTAACCTCATCGCCATAACCTTATCCTCCTCTTATTTGTTCGCCGGTATCATATCATCTGCTGTTAAAATATATCGACTGTATCCACGGCCATCAATCGAATATCCTTCTGCCGTTATTTTCGGATTCACAAGCTGTACTTTCTGCTCATAGGCAAAGTTCTTTGCCCCGGCTTTACCCGGCAGACGTACACTCACATCATCGGCCCTCTGAACTGACGAATACAGACTATACTCCCTTCCCGTTACCCTGTTCATACGGTTCACCCGTGTCGTTGTCTCTTCCTTCATCCCCGCAAATGTCAAAACTCCAAACGTCTTCTCCATATCCGGAACCACGTATTTTATCATGTATTAAATCCTCCATTCATTATTTAACTCCACGCAGCCTGACTCAAATCTCTAACCGCGCTATCGCTTGGTGCTGACGCACTCCACAGAAACCGGCCTTGAAACATAATCCAATCTAAAATTTATCCAGCCGCTTCCTGCTCCGCTTGTCTAACAATCAGCCCCAACTGTTCTTTCTACCTTTCATTTCAAATTTCTAACAAGTGCTTCTGAATGGCGTCTGCCAGCAAGCTGACAAATGCCATTACGGTATCCCATACAGTTATCACCGAGACATTTAGAAAATATGACTCCTCCACGTGTTCCACGGTCTGTACGGAATGGGCACATCCTTTTTTCGGTCTTGTTCTGATCTGGCATCTTCTCTCCTTCTAACTCATCAGGCTCAATCTCAAGCGCCTCGCAAAGCAGCTTTATCCTCTGTGTATCAGGGCATGCCTCCCCAGCTTCATATCTTCCAATCGTACGAGCTGATATCCCTGTCATCCTTGACAACTCCCGCTGACTCATCCCTTTTCCTTCGCGGATCTCTTTTAAATTCATTTTTTCTTACCTCCCAAATAAAGCAATCCTTCCATTACCATCAATACCTGCTCCAAAAAGCCTAGACACCGAGAAATCCTTTAACATATCCTTATGTTCTTTCTGCATCTGCCTTTCTGATATTGCTTTAATATCTACCAGGCACCTCAATAATCTTTCTAATTCATCCCGGCAGTTCCGGCATAATTTTCTGCAAGCCCGAATCTCCTCGATCGTATCCGGCCATCTTAACGCCCTGACTTCCAGATCATCTAAATACGACTTGTACAATTTACGATAACAATCGTATACTACTTCTTTTTCTTCTTCTAACATAACAAACCACTCTCCAACCAAACATTCAACCGTTACATATCCACAAACAACTCTTTTAAAAGTCCTACTTCTTCTTTATATTCTTCTGACGATATAACTTCTAATCTCGCCAGAAACAATAAAACGCCCCACAGTTCAGCTTCATATTCTTTAGCCACATAATATAACGAATCTTCTGGCATACTGGATCGAGACTCTTCAAACAAGTCTCGACAAATATCCCTTTGTATCCTATATGCTTCTTTTAGTCTACATTTTGAAAAACTATTCTTTGACATAAACCATACCTCACAAAACAAACCAACAATATTTTTTCTACCACCTGTTTCAATGGAGTCTGTTTTTCTGGTAGATCAGACTTATCAGAGCATCTTCCACGTACCTCTTTAAACAGGGCCTATTCAATTTTCAAGGTGCGCTTGCGTCTTTTGGTTTATGTCAGATTTTATTTTTTGTACAATTTGCACAAAAAAAGATCAACCTGAACTTTTTAGTTCAAGTTGATCGTAAACTCCACTGATTTTTTTCACCTTTTTTTTGACCGGCTTTCTGATCTTTTTTCTGAAGATCATCCAGCGCTTCTTTCTTCACCATGATCTGAAGCGCCTGCTTTGCATTTGTGATGGTCACCTCGTCGTGAACGCCGCCGAATTCCCCGTCCAGGGTCCATGGGATCTCCTCAATAGACTCAAAGTGGATACTGCCGGAGCGGAAGGAATACATCCTCTCCTCGTTGATCTGCCGCAGCCCGATCGCCCCCAGAAGTTCACTGAGTTCGATGGCATTCTTCGGAGTCTTTATCAAAGTCACCTCAAACTCTCCGTCGTCGAAGACAACATCCTTTCCGATGATCCCCTGAAATCCTCCCACGGATTTCGAATTCGTCACCATACCGAAGATAAATTCATCCTCGATCACCTCGCCGTCATGGGTGACTCTGATCTTATAAGACGGGATATTGAAAATGCGTTTCGTCCCTTCCAGCACATACGCCAGATGTCCCAGAATATTTTTCATACTCTGCTTCGTCTCATAGGACACATCTGTAAACAGCCCGAAGGCAGCGATATACACGAAATAATCCCTGTTGAAACACCCCACGTCACAGGAAAAGACCGTCCCGTTGACCGCTGTGTCCGCCGCCTCCAGTATATCCCTGGAAATGTGAAGGCTTCTCGCAAAGTCATTTGTCGTCCCTGCCGGGATATATCCGATCGGCACTTTTTCCTCTCTGTACTCCATCATTCCCGTGACAACTTCGTCCAGCGTTCCATCTCCGCCGCTGCACACCACAAGATCGTAATCTCCATCATAGGACCTCATCTTCGCGACCGCATCGTGATATTTCTGTGTGGGATAGACTGTCACATCATATCCCCCCTTGACAAAAATATCAAGGACATCCGACAGTTTCGGCTTCAAAAGTCCCTGCCCCGAATTCGGGTTGTAGATAAAAAGCATCTTCTTCATTCCGGCATCCTCCAACTCTTATTTTTATACCCACTCATGCAAGCATGGCGTCCGCTTTCCGGGCTTATCGATCAGATAGGGGAAGTTCCTTCCCCTATCTGATCCGCGCGATATCACGGGCAGCTCACGGCAAAGCCGTTCGCTGTCCGTTGCCCGGCAAATGCCTGCTCGTGCAAGC
>DWUT01000107.1 GCA_019120615.1 Candidatus Mediterraneibacter norfolkensis | reverse complement strand
AACTTAACATATCTACACCATCCCCGGAACAGAAGGCAAATAACCTTTCAGGAGGAAACCAGCAGAAAGTTGTACTTGCAAAATGGCTGTGTACAGAGGCGGATATTATTATTTTTGATGAACCGACCAGAGGAATCGATGTCGGAGCCAAAAAAGAAGTATATTCCTTTATGGATAATCTGGCAAAGGAAGGCAAGGCTATCGTTATGATTTCCTCAGAGATGCCAGAGATCATTGGCATGAGTGACCGGATTTATGTAATGCGCGACAGGAAGATTGTCAAAGAACTGGAGGGGAAAGAGGCGACACAGGAGATGATTCTGTCCTATGCACTGGAGGGGGCCAGAATGGAGGGAGAAGATGACAAGAATTAAGAAACTAATACATAAGATCCCGCTGATCACCTGGTTTATCATTGTACTGATCATCGTGTTCAGCTTTCGGTCAGACCAGTATCTGACCTATAGAAATCTGCTTGTGCTGCTGCAGCAGGGGTCGGTCCTCCTTGTGGTAGCGTCTGCTGCTACTTTTGTGATTATCAGCGGCGGTCTTGATCTTTCACTGGGATCGATACTTACTGTGAGCGGTATTACCTCAGCGATGGCAGTTACTGCCGGCGTTCCGATCCCGATCGTTTTTCTGATCGGGGGAATCACAGGATTCCTCTGCGGAGCAGTAAACGGTTTTTTTATATCTTATTGTGGACTGCCTCCTTTTATTACAACACTTGGAAGTCAGGGCATTTTCTATGGGATAGCCCTGCTGCTGACAAACAATGAAGGGATTGTGATCTATAATGAAAATTTCCTTATTCTGGGAGCGAATATCAATGGAATGATTCCTATGGCGTTTGTCTGCTGCCTTATATTGTATATTTTTATGATCGTCGTACAGGATTATACAAGATTTGGGAGGTATATTTATGCGATCGGCGGTAATGCAGAAGGGGCAAGATTATCAGGATTGAGAACACGATTCTGGAAATTTTTCATATATGCTTTTGCGGGAATGATGACAGGTCTTGCAGCCGTTATTCTGACTTCCCGGCTCGAAGTGGCGGATCCGCTTGTTGGAGACAGATGGGAGTTTGAAGCGATTGCCTGTGCTATTCTGGGCGGAACAAGCATGAATATAGGAAAAGGAGATGTGAAAGGAACCATTTTAGGCGCAGCGCTCCTTACTATAATCAGAAGCGGTATGAATGTGGTGCGGATCCCATCATTATGGCAGTCCGCGATCCTGGGCACAGTTCTGATCCTGGCGATTGTTTTCCAGGTGAGATTGTCACTTAAGGAGGGACGAGGATGAACGGAAAGATAAAAGGCATAAACAGTAATATTTTACCTGCGGTCAGCCGCCTGGGAATTCTTTTTATAATAATCATCATGGGATGTATCATCGATCCATCCTTCCTGAGTCTCAGAAATATTGGGAATAACCTGGCTAATGCCAGTATATTGATCATTCTCGGCGTAGGAGAAACAGTAGCGATCATCACAAACGGTCCGGATCTGTCGGCAGGATCCATTATGACGATGGGGGGAGTTGTGACCGCCATTTTGATGAAAAACTATAATGTTAATTTTGTTCTGGCAATTTTGGCCGGACTTTTAGTGGGATGTCTTCTCGGGGCGCTGAATGGATATATGATCGCATATGTAAAGATCCCGGCATTCATCTCCACATATGGATTACAGTGGGCAGTTTTTGGATTTGCTTATATTATACTCGAAGGTTATGTTTTGTACTCATTTGATGAGGCATTCCGTTTTATAGGAAACGGCTGGATCCTTAAATATATATCCATGACTACGGTGTGCATGCTTGTGATCGTTGTGGCAGGAACACTTCTGCTCAAAAAAACAACTTTTGGCAGAAAATGCTATTCGATCGGGTCAAACGCAACTCAGGAAGCAATGTCAGGAATTGACTCAAAAAGAGTTATTCTGAAGGCGTTTATCTTCAGTGGATTTATGTCGGCGGCAGCAGGGGTCCTGTATGTTGCAAGAATGAATTCTGTACAGTCGGATATTGGAAGCGCTTATCTGCTGAATGTTTTGGCAGCAGTCTATATGGGCGGTACCAGTGCTTCTGGTGGAGAGGGTGGAATTCCGGGAACGATCATCGGGGCACTGGCAATGACAATGGTATCTAACTGCATGAATCTGCTGGCGGTTCCAAGTGAGCTGAGAGATGCAATTATTGGTGTGCTGATCATTTTTACAGTGCTTCTGGATACAGTAGTCAGAAAACGGATGATGAGCAGAAAGGTTGGATAAGATGAAGTTTGTGATGTCAGACGAAGGAGAGCGCTACACACCGGATGGACATGATGAAGAGGTGTTTTCAAGGATTATCTATAAGGATGGCATAGATATACATATGACCACTTTCCCGGGCGGGACAGGCATGGAAGAAGAGTTTCATGAAAAGATAAGTCATGTCTTTTATATGCTGAAAGGACAGATGGAGGTGTTGAAGCATAAAAAAGTATTAAATAGACTTTATGAGGGGGATGCAGTATATATCCCCGCAGGAGAGGCACATGAGATAAAGAATTGTTCAGAGACAGATGCTGTTTTTTTAGCAGTAAATTTTGAAGAAAACAGGAGACCAAAATATGAAAAAAGTTCTTAAACCTTTTAAATTCAATACAATGCGGAATGCAGGAGATTTCAAAAAAATAATGGATGATGCGGGGCTGCCTTTTCCGGTAGATGAGAACGTTGATATCCTGGGAACACCAGTGAAGATTGGAGATAAAACAGTGCCAAACAGGATATGCATCCAACCCCTGGAAGGATTTGACGGCCTTCCGGACGGAAGTCCTTCCGAGTTGGATTTTCGCAGATACAGAAGATATGCGGGAGGAGGAGCGGGCATGATCTGGTATGAATCGATTGCGATTTCAGAGGATGGCAGATGCAATCCTCTGCAGATGGTGATCCGTCCTTCAACAGTAAATGAAATAAAGAAAATGGTGGACGAGGCAAATGAAGTCGCGATAGAAAAATATGGGCGGCGCCCTTACAATGTACTGCAGCTTACCCATTCCGGGCGCAGAAGCAACGATAAAAACTGGAAATCAACTCCGCTTGCAGTATGCGAGAATCCTTATATGGATGACCATACCAGTATTGACGGGAGCAGCGGCAAGATCACGATAGCGACAGATGACAAGATTGAGGAAATCATCAGAGGATTTATTGATGGCGCAATCCTGGCACATCAGGCAGGGTTTGATGCGGTTGATATAAAAATATGCCACGAATACATATTAAGAGAACTCCTGTCCGCATTTACGCGCCCGGGAAAATTCGGGGGAAGTTTTGAAAACAGGACAAGAGCAGTATTCATGATCATTGATGGGATCAGAGAAAAGTTAGGCGATGCTCTTGATATCTGTGTCAGACTGAACGCATATGACTGCGTTCCGTATCCCTACGGATGGGGAATGAAAAAGGAAGAAGGCGTGATGGAACCGGATCTTACAGAACCAATCAAATTATGTCAGATGCTGGTGGAGAGGGATGTACGCCTGATCAATCTGTCAACGATGATGCCGCGCTATCAGCCTTACGGAAGAGGGCTGATGGCAGAACATGAGGAGGGGCCGGAGGCAGAGATCGACCCATATAAAGGAACTTTCAGCCTGCTGGACGCTACGAGACAAATCAAGGAAGCTGTTCCGGGCGGCGTGTTCGTATGTACGGGACTCACCTGGCTGGAGCAATTCGGAGGAAATGTAGCTGCAGGAGGTATCAAAGAAGGCTGGTTTGATATCGGAGGATTCGGCAGACAGGGATTTGCATATCCGGAGTTCGCGAGGGATCTTCTCTATGATAAGACAATGTACCGCAACAAGTGCTGTATTCTGTGTGATAAGTGTTATGACCTGATACAGAAAGGACACTGTCAGACCGGGTGCGTGATGCGCGACCAGGAAATTTATTTAAAACTTTACAGAGAAAACGTAATGAATAAGAAATAGAAGCCGAAGGGAAGAGGCGGTATATGGGAAAAACAGAAGAAAGATATAAAATTGCAAAAGAAATTTACGGAGAACACGGTGTTGATACAGATGAAGTTTTAAGGCAGATGAATGAGATCCCCGTAAGTATCCACTGCTGGCAGATTGACGATCTTTCCGGATTTGAAAATCCGGAAAGGGGACTGTCAGGAGGCATCCAGGCGACGGGGAGTGATCCGAGCAAAGCGAAAAACAAAGAAGAGTTTATGCAGAACCTGACCCAGGCGTTGAACCTGGTCCCGGGGAAAAACAAGCTTGCGCTTCATGCGATCTACCTGGAAAACTTTGGGAAATTTGTCGACAGAGATGCAATAACTCCAGAGAATTTCTCATTTTGGGTAGATTATGCAAAAGAAAACTCCCTCGGTCTGGATTTTAATCCAACCTATTTCAGTCATGACAAAGCGGATGACAATTTTACTCTGTCCAGCTATGATCCGGAGATCCGCAAATTCTGGATCAAACATGGAAAGAGGTGCCGGAAGATCAGCGAATATTTTGGCAGAGAACTTGGTCAGACGTCTGTCAATAATCACTGGATTCCAGATGGATATAAAGACTATACAGTAGACAAATTAACACACAGAGAATTGCTGGCGGAGAGTATGGACCAGATTCTGAAAGAAAAAATTGACTGGCGTTACAGTATTGACTCGTTCGAAAGTAAACTGTTCGGATTAGGGCTGGAGAGCTATACAGTGGGTTCACATGAGTTCTATACAAATTATGCCGCGATCAGAAATAATTGCATTGTCTGCATGGATATGGGACATTTCCATCCAACGGAAACTGTATCAAGCAAAATTTCAAGCTATCTCGTATTTGGTCGTCAGATGCAGCTTCATGTCAGCAGGCCGGTGAGATGGGACAGCGATCATGTAGTAATAGTGGATGATGAACTGAAAGAAGTGATGCTTGAGATCAAGAGGCAGAATGCATTTGACCGGGTGCATATAGGTACGGATTATTTTGACGGATCCATCAACAGGATCGCTGCCCAGGCCCTTGGAGCACGCAGTGTAAAAAAAGCAATCCTCTATGCACTGCTGGAGCTCACAGATCTTCTCGAAAGATATGAAGAAAATGGAGATCTGGTACGACGTCTGGTCTACAGTGAGGAAGAGAAGATGCTGCCATTCGGACTGGTATGGGATCAATTTTGTGAAATGAACAACGTGCCCTCATTCGGATGGGTGGAAAAGATTTTAAAGTGACTGCAGTATAGGAGAAAGGATGAACAGTTTTATGGAAAAACGTATTATAATACCGGATACAGACCTGTCCGTTTTCCCGATCGGATTAGGAACAGTAGATGCAGGATTATTATGGGATGGCGCTGATGCGGACAGGATCTTTGACGCTTATTTTGACTGCGGCGGAAATCTGATCGACTGCGCTCATGTATATTCTGACTGGGTAGCTGGTGAAAAAGCGCGGGCTGAACGAGTTCTGGGCGACTGGCTGGCGCGGAGCGGAAAACGAAACCGGACAGTTATAATGACAAAGGGCGGGCATCCGGATATGACGGGAGAAAACCCGGATACGCATAAAAGCAGGATGTCGCATTCGGATATGGTGCAGGATTTGGACGAATCCTTAAAACAGCTTCGGATCGATTATATCGATATCTATTTCTATCACAGAGACAACAGGGAACAGACTGTGGAAGAAGAAATAGAGACTATGGAAGGGTTTGTTAAAGAGGGAAAGATCCGCTATTATGGATGCTCCAACTGGGATGCAGATCGTATGAAAGCAGCTGATGCATATTGCAAAGAAAAAGGATACCGTGGTTTTGTGGCAGATCAAAGTCTTTTGAATCTTGGAATGAAATATATGAATCCTCTTGAAGATGACACCCTTCGATATACAAAAGGTGAGGCATATCAATATCATATTGACAATCCGGGAAATCTGGAGATGCCTTATATGGGAAACTGCAGCGGATTTTTCCATATATACGATGCAAAAGGAGAAGAAGGGGTGAAAAATAATCCGTATAATACTCCGGATAATTTAAGAGTGGCAGCCGGAGTGAAAAAACTGAAAGAAAAATATAACTGCTCGATCACCCAGATTGTTCTCGGATTCTTCAGTCATCAGCCGTTTGCGTGCGTGCCGCTGTATGGGCCGGCGTGTCCGGAGCATGTCATTGATGCCTGCGGAACGATGGATGTTCCACTGACAGATAATGATTATGAAGAGTTATTAAAATGATTTTTTGATCTGCCAGAGCGAAAAGTCAGAAGCAATCTGATGAAAATTATTTTCTTTTTTCCAAAAAGCTGTATAATAACATTGGTTTGCAAATTGTTTGGAGGAAAGAAAATGGATCTTTTTGACTATATGAGAGAAACAAATCAGAAGAAGGAATCGCCTCTGGCGTCCAGGATGCGTCCCACGACTCTCGACGAGGTGGTGGGACAGCAGCATATTATCGGAAAGGACAAGCTTCTTTACCGGGCGATCAGGGCGGACAAGCTGGGATCGATCATCTTTTACGGACCTCCGGGGACAGGGAAGACAACGCTGGCGAAGGTGATTGCCAACACGACCAGCGCCGAGTTCAAACAGATCAATGCCACAGTGGCCGGAAAAAAGGATATGGAGGAAGTGGTGAAGGAGGCGAAAGATCTGCAGGGAATGTACGGGAAAAAGACAATCCTGTTCATCGATGAGATCCACCGGTTTAACAAGGGACAGCAGGACTATCTGCTGCCCTTTGTGGAGGACGGGACGATCATCCTGATCGGCGCCACCACGGAGAATCCCTATTTTGAAGTAAACGGGGCGCTTCTGTCCAGGTCAAGTATCTTTGAACTGAAGGCGCTGAGCAGAGAAGACATCAGGACGCTGATCCTCCGGGCAGTGACGGACACGGAGAAGGGAATGGGCAGCTTCCATGCACAGATCGATGAGGATGCCCTTGATTTCCTTGCGGATATCTCGGGCGGAGACGCCAGGAACGCGCTTAATGCAGTGGAACTGGGAATCCTGACAACGGACCGCTCGGAGGACGGGATCATTCACATCACTCTGGATGTCGCCTCGGAGTGCATCCAGAAGAGAGTAGTGAATTACGACAAAAAAGGGGACAATCACTACGACATCATCTCCGCGTTCATCAAGAGCATGCGGGGATCTGATCCGGATGCGGCGGTGTTCTACCTTGCGAAGATGCTCTACGCCGGAGAGGATATTAAGTTTATCGCACGGCGCATCATGATCTGTGCGTCCGAGGACGTTGGGAATGCAGATCCCATGGCGCTGACCGTGGCTGTGTCGGCGTCCCAGGCGGTGGAACGGATCGGGATGCCGGAGGCACAGATCATCCTGTCCCAGGCGGTGACTTATGTCGCCACAGCGCCGAAGAGCAATTCCGCGTGCAATGCGATCTTCGCGGCGAACGAGGCGGTCAGGAACAATCAGACAACAGTTCCGGTCCACCTCCAGGACGCCCACTATAAAGGAGCTCAAAAGCTGGGACACGGAACGGGATACAAGTATGCCCATGACTATCCGGGGCATTATGTGAAACAGCAGTACCTGCCGGATGAAATAAAAGACGCCAGGTTCTACGAACCCGGCGATCTCGGTTATGAAAAAACGATCAAAGATTATTTAGAGAAGATCCGTCAGCAGTGAAGTATAGATCTCCTGGCTTTTCAGGGACCACTTTGCTGCGATGGCTTCCGCCTCCTTTTCGGTTGGAACGGTGAGTTTCAGATCGATCAGACTGTACCCGTTCTCAACGATCTGGCAGCGGACCTCAAACTCATGGTTTGTGTTCAGGTAATAGTCGGATTTTACAGAGACTTCTTCTTTCAGGTCATACTGCTTCTCTTTGAGAAAATCATCGATCTCCTGCCGGATGGCGGGAGATATTTTGTTGCTGAAGAAATGGATTGTCTCTTCTCCGTTTTCTGTCAGATGATAGAGAGTCCGGTTGTGGGTTGTCTCCACTTTGAGAAGATCCGAACTGATCAGCTCGGAAAGAGTTTCCTGAAGCTTAAAATAGGACGTATATCCTTTATCCAGTATAAATTCGGAAAGCTGGGAAGTGGTGAGCGGAAAATCTACCCTGTCCAGCATGTAAAGTACGATGAGTTTATATAATGTGTATGTCTCAGCCATAATACTCCTTTCCCTGCCAGATATCATTCTCCTTCAGATACTGGTTCAGCCGGTTGAGCACGGTCCGCTTGGCCCCGGTCCAAAGCGGCGCGATGAGAAGATCTTTGGGGCCGTCCCCTGTGAGCCGGTGGATGACGATCTCCGGATCCAGCCGGGCAATACATTTTCCCAGAAGATGGATGTATTCCTCCATATCGGGGACATGGAAGGGGCGTGCCTCATAAACCGAAGCCAGATCCGTTCCTTTGAGAACATGAAGAAGCTGAAGTTTGATCCCATGGATATGGGAACGGTTTAGGTATTCGATGGTCTCCAGCATCTTTTCCTCCGTCTCTCCGGGGAGAAAGAGGATCACATGAACGATCGTCTCGATCCCGATCCTGCGAAGATTTTTCACCGCGGCGTCAAAGACGTTCAGAGAGTATCCGCGCCGGATACTGCGGGCTGTATCCTCGTGGATCGTCTGGAGTCCCAGTTCCACCCAAACCGGTTTGATCCGGTTCAGGCGTTCCAGAAGTGCGAGCACATCGTCTCCCAGACAATCCGGACGGGTCGCGATGGACAGGATTTTCACATCCGGATCCGAGATCGCCTCAGTAAAGATCTTTTCCAGATAAACGGCCGGTCCGTAGGTATTAGTGAACGCCTGGAAATATGCGATGTAGGACCGGACGGGACGTTTGGCGAGAAGCTTTTCCTTTCCCTTTTTAAGCTGGTCTGCAACAGACATTGCAGCAGATCCGGCAAAATCCCCGGAACCTTTTGCACTGCAGAAGATGCATCCGCCTGTACCGGCCTTTCCATCCCGGTTGGGACAGGTCATCCCGCCGTTCAGTGTGATCTTATACACTTTTTCCCCATATGTGCTCCTCAGAGCCCGGTCCAGGGAATGATAACGTTTTTCCCCCCAGCGAGTGATCTGGTCCATGAGATCCATTCTCCTTTTTCTCATACTTCTGATTATCATAACACTCCTGAACTTTATGTGCAAATAAATATGAAAAAAAGCTTTTCATTTTTTATGACATGCTGTATAATATGTACATATTTGATGTTTTTTCATATAAAAGTCGATTCAGACTGTTAATTCCCGATACAACAGATTGAAAGATATTAAAAGAAGAGAAAGGAAAGATTTTATGACGAGAGAAAAATATGAATCTCTGCCCCTGTCCACATTGAAGGAGCTGGCAAAGGCGAGAAAGATGAAAGGGATCTCCGGTATGAAAAAGGGGGATCTGATCGACGCTATGCTCGCTCTTGACGAGAAGGAAAAGCAGAAAGAGGCAAGCGATGAGGCGAAAGAAGAA
>DWUT01000106.1 GCA_019120615.1 Candidatus Mediterraneibacter norfolkensis | reverse complement strand
TGATCCATTTCTGGCAAAGATATAGCCAGAGGTGATGATTATGAATAAAGATGAAAGACCTTCCTTTTTAAGAGGGAAAGGCGCTGCAGTCGGTATCGTGATCTGCTTTGTCGCAGTCATAGCAATGGTTGGGGCATATACATTTAACAATTATCAGGACCGGATGGATGAGCAGGTGGCGAAAGCCGAAGAACAGGCAGAAAAACTGACAGAAGATAACAGTGAAGAGACAACAGCAAATGATATCGTTCTTCCCGAAGCGGACAGCAGTACGGAGGATACGTCAGAAACAGAAGATGAATCGGAGGTACAGGCCGAGGAGACACCGGCGGAGACCGAAGAGTCAACAGATGACACAGAGGCAGCAGGCACTGCTTCAGAGGCGGAAGTCTGGTTCAGCGAAGACAGCACACTTGCATGGCCGGCAAGCGGCGCGGTACTTATCGGGTACAGTATGGACCATACAGTATTCTTCTCCACGCTGGAACAGTATAAATACAATCCGGCGCTGATTATCGGAGGAGAAGTGGGCGAGACCATCGCCGCATCCGCAGCCGGGATCGTAACCAATATTGAAGACACCGCCCAGACAGGTACCACAGTGACCCTGGACATGGGCAACGGCTACAGCGCAGTCTACGGACAGCTCACAGACGTCCCCATCGCCATAGGCGATTATATCGCATCAGGAGAAACCATAGGAACACTAAATGAACCTACAAAATACTACAGCGTAGAAGGTCCGAACCTCTACTTCGAAATCCTCAAAGACGGCGAACCAGTAGACCCGATGAACTTCATGGAATAGCATGAACAAGCATTGAGCCGTGCGAAAGAAGAGAGGGACCTGGAAGGAAAGCTTGCTTTCCCTTCCAGGTCCCTCTCTTCTTTCATAGGGCGATAGCCCGCAGCGAGATGAGGCGAAGCGGAATCGAGCTGTCGCGGCGCAATGCGGACGGCATAGGGCGATAGCCACAGCGAGATGAAGCGAAGCGGAATCGAGCTGTCGCGGCGCAATGCGTCCTGTCGCACTTTCGAAAACCCCCGCAATATGTTATCATAACTTCTACGAGGTGTTGCAAATGAACTATACATATATCCTTTCCTGCAGGGACGGGAGCCTGTACACCGGATGGACCAACGATCTTGAAAAGCGGCTTCAGGCGCACAATTCCGGGAAAGGAGCCAAGTACACAAAATCCAGAAGACCGGTCTCGCTTGCCTATTACGAAGAGTTTGAGACGCGGGAGATGGCAATGAAACGGGAATATGAGATCAAGCATATGACCCGGGAGATGAAATTAAAACTGATTCATTCAACGGGAATCACCGAAAGTGCCAAAAGGCACATTACGGGATAGTAAGCGGCCGCCAGGGTCTCGGGCAAGCCCGGACTTTGTCTCATCGCCGTTCGCTGACCGCTGCCTGGTAAATGGCGCTGCGTGCCAGTGGCACGCGTCCAGACCGGACCGCAGCGGAGCGAAGGCCCACTTATGTAAGCATGGTGTCCGCTTACCGGGCTAATCGCGCAAAAAACAGAGATCGCCAAGGCCTGACAGCCGTGGAGATCTCTGCTGATGTGGAAATATAAAAAATTCTCCAACAGAACATCCAAAATTAATAATTCTCAGCTTTTCTTTCAAAATAAGCCTTCGGATGAGCGCATACCGGGCAGATTTCCGGAGCTTCGTCACCTTCGTAGATGTAGCCGCAGTTTCCGCATTTCCATCCGAGAGGAGCGTCATCTTTAAAAGTTTTTCCTTCTCGGTAGTGGTCAAGCAGTCTCTGATATCGTTTCTCGTGAGCTGCCTCTACTTTGGCAACACCGCGGAATTTTGCGGCCAGCTCCGGAAAACCTTCTTCCTCCGCCTCTTCAGCCATTCTCTTGTACATATCTGTCCACTCATAGTTTTCGCCGGCAGCAGCGTCCGCAAGGTTTTCCTCTACGTTTCCGATACCGTGGAACTCTTTAAACCACATTTTTGCGTGTTCTTTTTCCTGATTTGCTGTTTCCTCAAAGATGTTTGCCATCTGAACAAAGCCGGCTTTTCTTGCAGCGGATGCATAATAAGTATATTTATTTCTTGCCTGTGATTCTCCGGAAAATGCTTCCATAAGATTTTTTTCCGTTTTTGTTCCTGTATATTTGGACATGATCACTACCTCCATAAAATTTAAAAATATAAAAAGACTGTCTTCGGGAACAGCTATTTAATTCTCAAAGACAGTCCGTTTGTTGCGATTGCGAAATACTTATGTGATTCTGTTTTCAGTGATTAGCCGAAGTATCTCTTCAGAAGACCCTCGAATGCTTTTCCATGACGAGCCTCGTCTCTTGCCATCTCATGAACTGTGTCATGGATTGCGTCGAGATTAGCAGCTTTTGCGCGTTTAGCGAGATCAAACTTACCAGCTGTAGCACCGTTTTCAGCCTCCACACGCATCTCCAGGTTCTTCTTTGTGCTGTCTGTTACGACTTCACCGAGCAGTTCTGCAAATTTAGCAGCGTGCTCAGCTTCTTCATAAGCTGCTTTCTCCCAGTACAGACCAATTTCCGGATACCCTTCTCTGTGAGCGACTCTTGCCATTGCAAGATACATACCAACCTCAGAGCACTCACCTTCAAAGTTAGCTCTCAGATCTGCAAGAATGTCTTCACTTACTCCCTTAGCAACACCTACTACATGTTCAGCAGCCCATTCTCTCTCTCCTGTCTGCTCTTTGAATTTTTCAGCCGGTGCATGACATACCGGACATTCAGCCGGAGCAGCTTCTCCCTCATAAACATAACCACATACTGTACATACAAATTTTTTCATTGTCCTTGTTCTCCTTTTCTTTTTTGAATTTTATTGCTATGACTTTTTAATACAGTCACCGCATTCACCATAAAATAACAGAGAGCTTGATCGTATGATTCCGTCAAAATTGTCCGCGGCAAGGCGGTTGACTTCTTCTATACTCTTCATATCCAGCTCCAGATCCAGTAACCGTCCGCACTTTGTACACAGGAAGTGATTGTGCGGTTCGAGCCGTCCATCAAATCTGTCTCCTCCATTTGGTGTAGAGATCTTGATTGCTTCACCGATGTCCGTGAGAAGATTAAGGTTTCTGTAAACCGTTCCCAGACTTATATTAGGAAATTCTTCCTTCACATGCATATAAACAGTATCAGCAGTCGGATGTTCTTTGGTTGTCATCAGGTAATGTTTGATGGATTCTCGTTGTCTACTGTATTTCATAGCTGCCAATGGGAATCCCCCTTTCATTTCTAAATGAGAACCGTTATTAATAATAATGATAACGATTACTGTGATTAAAAATATAATACATAATAGGCAATATGTCAATACGATTTTCGAAAAAAAAGATAAATTATCCTGAAAGAAAAATGAAATATATTATATGCAGGAATAGTATAGACGAAATGTTACAAAATAATTAAAAATAGAGGTGATAAATGACGGGATTTGTAAAAAAAGATTGCAGAGAGTCGCTAAGAGTCGGTTGGAAATCAGTAAAATAAGTTGACATACTTGTATCATATTGATATAATGTCACCGTAACAAAATTAATAATTGTGTAACATTTAGAACTTCCTACAAAAGATAAAAACATGAATCGAAGGAGGTTTTATATGAAAAATACACATGTGAGAAGTAAACTGATCATATCTGCATTCGCAGGCATGATCATTATTCCGGGGAGTGCGGTTACGGTAAACGCAGAAGAGGAGATGGGTGATGGACAATCTGTTGTACCTGCCGCAGGAATTGAATCGGTACTGGAAGAATGTTATGAGACAGAAGTAAAAGAAAACATCAATCTTTATATGGTACCAACAGGCGAGGGAGAGTATTTGAATATAGCGTTTTCTGATACGGGAGATTTTACCTATATCAGAAGTGCTCCGGATGAGAACAGCGACTGGGTGGGAAAGCTATACAGTGATTCCACAGCGGAAGTGCTGGAGTATCTGGACGGCTGGACAAAGATCCGGTCGGGGACGGCGGAAGGATACGTTCCCGCAGATGCGCTCATTACCGGCGAGGACGCGCGGGGATGCGCGCAGGAATATGAGAACAGCACGGCCACGGTGACAGCGTATGCTTTGAATGTCCGGGATGGACAGGGGACAGACGCTGAGATCCTGACACAGATAGGTCAGGGCGAGGAGTATAATATAACAGGGGATGCCGTGGACGGCTGGTATCCGGTGAAAGTCGGTGCAATCGATGGCTGGGTGAGTGGAGATTATATAGAGACAGAGACATCCTATTCATATGGAGAGACAAGGGAGGAGGAAGAACAGAGGATCGCGGAAGAGAAGGCGCTTGAAGAACAGCGGGCTCTCGAGGAGGCTGCACGGGAAGCAGCAGAGCAGCAGGCGGCAGCAGCGCAGGAAACAGCGGTTCAGGCAGTATCTTCCGGTCAGGCAGTGATTGATTATGCCTGTCAGTTTATCGGCAATCCATATGTCTGGGGCGGGACAAGCCTCACCGAAGGAGCGGACTGTTCCGGTTTTGTCCAGTCCGTATATGCACATTTTGGTGTGAGCCTGCCGAGAACTTCGTATGATATGAGGTCGGCGGGATATGAAGTTAGTTATGAGGAGGCACTGCCGGGAGACCTGATCTTGTATGACGGTCATGTAGGCCTTTACATGGGAGACGGAAATATCGTCAACGCGATGAATGAGGAGCAGGGCATAGGCATCTGCAGCGCTACTTATACAAATATCGTTGCGGTGAGAAGAGTGTTATAAAAAGAAAATAGAACGCTGTACTTCAGATAAAGGGAGTACAGCGTTTCTTTGTGAAAAAAAGAATTGGGCAGAATTTCCAGTTATCTTATTTTTCTGTAAATTAACCTGTTGTGCTAGTTAAAATAAGAAACTCCAACAA
>DWUT01000105.1 GCA_019120615.1 Candidatus Mediterraneibacter norfolkensis | reverse complement strand
CGCTTACAATCCCGGAATGTGCCTTTTGGCACTTCCGGTGATTTATCCTGCATATTCTACAGTCTGTTCTTATCTCCCCACTCACACATCCCGTCCAGAATCGGAATCAGCGATCTTCCTCTCTCCGTCAGGCTGTACTCCACTTTCGGAGGGATCTGAGGATATTCTTCCCGATGAACAAGCTGATCTGCCTCCAGTTCCTTCAATGTGGAACTGAGCGTCTTGTAGGAAATTGATCCGATATACTTTTTCATCTCATTAAAACGGACCACACCGAATTCCATCAGTGTATACAGGATCGTCATCTTATATTTCCCGTTGATCAGCGACAGTGTGTAACTGAATCCGGTCGTACTCAGATCTTCATTTGATATGCATCTTTCGCCCATTTTCTTTCACCTCGTATTATAAAGTAGTAGTGTTTATAGTCCCTCTCCAAGGACTGTATGCTATACTACCTAAGATACTGTGGATTGTTTTTATCACCTACCACCCAAATGGTTTAAGTGAGGCTACAACCACAGCCTCTTTGTATATTTGTTAATCAGTTAGATACCGCATGACGGTTTATTTAGAACGAGGTTACAATCGCAAAGAGTACCCGTGGTTCTAAACAGTATCAAATTTATTCAAAGGAGTATTTTTATGATTTATGTTGGAATTGATGTTTCAAAAGAGAAACATGATTGCTTTATCACAAACTCAGATGGAAAAGTCTTATTTAAATCTTTTACCATCTCAAACAACAAAGAAGGTTTTGAAACCTTATTTCAAAGAATTGAATCTGTTGCAGAAAATTTGAACAAAGTAAAAGTAGGACTGGAAGCCACCGGACACTACAGTTACAATCTTCTAGGATTCCTTCTCGATAAAGGTTTGCCGACCTATGTTATCAATCCGTTACATACCAATCTTTACAGAAAAAGTCTCAGCCTTAGAAAGACGAAAACGGATAAGGTTGATTCCCGTACTATTACCACCATGATGATGTCTGACATGAACTTAAAGTCCTACTCAGACACATCTTACCACAACGAGGAACTAAAGTCACTCACTCGTTATCGTTTTGATAAAGTGAAAGAACGGGCTAAACTGAAATCCTCTATTTCTCGTCTTGTTACCATTCTTTTCCCCGAACTGGAAAAGCTGATCCCTACGCTTCATATGGCTTCGGTTTATGCTATGTTATCCGAATTTCCCGGCGCTTCCCTTGTGGCATCTGCACACCTTACAAAGCTGGCAAATCTGCTTTCTCAAAGCTCGAAAGGGCACTACGGCAAGGATACCGCCGCCCTTTTCCGAGAAGCTGCCAGAAACTCCATCGGTTCTGTTATGCCGGCAAAGTCTTTGGAACTAAAACATACCATTAAACTCATTCAAGAATTAACTGCTGAGATTGATGAAATTGAAGCAGCTATCAAGCAGATCATGGATGACGAAATCAAATCCCCTATCCTTACCATTCCTGGTATCAGTTACCGGATGGGAGCTATGATTCTTGCTGAGATTGGTGATTTCAGCCGTTTTGATTCTGCTGATAAAATACTTGCATATGCCGGAATGTCTCCATCTACTTATCAATCCGGGAAACTGGATAACTGCTATTCTCACATGGAGAAACGTGGTTCCAGATACCTTCGCTATGCCCTTTACAATGCTACGAAATATGTTTGCCACTGGGATGAATCCTTTGGAGCATATCTTGAAAAGAAACGCTCTGAAGGCAAACATTACAACGTTGCACTATCACACGCCACGAAGAAACTTGTACGTCTGATTTTCGCAATGGAAAAATCCGGACAGGCATACATGCCAGTGGCTTAACGAATTTTGTAAATATCTCCTTTTAGAGTGCCAGCAATGACACTCTGTTTGTCATGCAGTTTTCAAGGTTCAAATATATCTGAAGTGCATTTATGCAATTCATTCAAAAATTTTCATTTTAGACTTGACTTTTAATAGTTAGTCTCACTTATACACTTTCCTGCAGGTAAGTATATATCTTTTTTGTAAGTATCGCACTTTCATGTGCGTACTTGTCATATGTCTCATTCTTGTTATGATTATAATATCAACAGTTAAGGGAGTCAATCCCGCATACAGAAGGAGGATTTTTCAATGAGTAAGAAAATTGTGGTTATTACAGGAAGCCCGCGTAAAAATGGAAACAGCTTTGCAATGACAGATGCTTTTATCAAAGCGGCAGAAGCCAAAAGACACACGGTGACAAGATTCGACGCTGCAATGATGAAGATCGGAGGATGCCATGCCTGCGAGACCTGTTTCAAATCAGGAAAAGCCTGTTCCTTTGACGACGATTTCAACACCATCGCACCGGCGATCCTGGATGCGGATGCAGTGGTCTTCACCATGCCGGTCTACTGGTATTCTATCCCGTCTCAGATCAAGGGTGTGATCGACCGGGTCTACTCTCTGGTCGTAGGCGGCAAAAATATCGCCGGAAAGGAATGTGCTCTGATCGCCTGCTGTGAGGAAGAGGATCTGACTGTACTGGACGGGGTCCGGATCCCTATGGAGCGGACAGCCGCATTAAACAAATGGAAAATGGTTGGAGAAGTTCTCATCCCCGGCGTATTGAACACAGGCGATATTGAAAAGACAGACGGATGTCAGCAGGCCGCGGCTCTGGCAGACAAGATCTGAAAATCTGAAAAGGAGACGTTGTCATGAGTAAGAAAATCGTTATCTTAAACGGAAGTCCCCGCCGGAAGGGGAATACATCCGCTCTTGTTAAAGCCTTTACTGAGGGCGCTGAGAGTGCAGGCAATACAGTCACTGAATTTTTCCTGGACAGCATGAACATCCACGGCTGCAAAGGCTGCTTCGGCGGTCACAGCAGCAGGGAATGTCCCTGTGTCCAGAAGGACGATATGGACCAGATCTATCCT
>DWUT01000104.1 GCA_019120615.1 Candidatus Mediterraneibacter norfolkensis | reverse complement strand
AGGTTCCGACAGAGCTTCCGGGAGTTGATCCGGCGATCCTTGACCCGAGAGACACATATGCTGATGCTTCCGAGTGGGAAGAGAAAGCAAAAGACCTTGCTTCCAGATTCGTTAAGAATTTCAAGAAATATGAGAGCAATGAACTTGGAAAAGCTCTTGTTGCAGCAGGTCCGCAGGAGTAAGCCGGGAAATCATACAGATAAGAAGAAAAAACTGTGAGACAGATTTTGTCTCACAGTTTTTTGTGCGATAAGCCCGGAGGGCGGCCACATGGATGGGCAAGCTTGCTTGAACAGACATATGGACATCCGACGGGCAACGGACAGTGAACGGCTTCGCCGTGAGCTGCCCGTAGTATCGCGGGGGATAGAGGGAGGGATCTTTCCCTATCCGATTAGCAAGAATCACAGGAAAATATCAGCAGCTTTGTCGCTCTGACAGACTTTTTTCAGCTTTCCTTCCGCAATACGGTACTTCAATGAATTTACGGCGCGGGCGTTCTGCTTGCAGATCCTTATACATTTCAGACAGCCAATGCATTTCTTGTGATCGGTTGTTTTCGGATTCTTTATGGAGATCGCGCCGGCAGGACATGATCTTGCGCATGCTTTGCACTCGGTACAGGAATTGATATCAGCTTTCGGGAAGAGCATATTCTTGCTATACTTTCTGTAAGGTCTGTTTCCGGGAACCTGGATATCAATGCTGTCGAAATTCTTTTCCTTTCTCAGACGACGGTTCAGGTTGACGCCGAATTCTGCAATGACTTTCATATCTGCTTTGTTGGGACGACGAGCCCCGATAGTCTGTACAATGGAGTGCTCTGTGGGAAATGCAGCGGCTCCGATCACTTTAAAACCATTTTTTTCGACCAGATCCTTCAGCTCGATGAGGGCGTCCTCGTATTCTCTGCATCCGTATGTAGCGATGAGCGCAGCGGGAGTATTCTTCCCGGTCACATTCTGGAGATATTCTGTAAAGAGAGCAGGGACACGTCCGCCGTACACCGGGATCCCGAAAAGAACGAAATCATTTTCGGCGAATTTAAGGACAGGTTTCTTTTCTTTATAAACAGAAAAATCATGGGACACGAATTTCAGATCAATACCTCGCGCCGCTTCCATGATAACTCTTCTGGTCGTTCCTGTGGGGCTGAAATAGACAAGCTTCAATTCATTCATTTTCATAAGTCAAAACTCCTTTGCGTATCTTCCATCTTTCTCTGAACCGGGATAGCCGCCCGGCAGTCGAGCATATAACTATGATATCATAATGTGTCTGAAAATGCACGGTTTCTGGAAACAGATATAGAATACTTTTAGGTGTCAAAGAAAAACTATCATCAGTAGGAAAACTGAAAATATATGGAAGATTATGAAGAAATAATGTAAAAAAGCAAGAGTGGATGAAAAAAAGTATTTCCCATAATCTGTGCCATTTATTCGGCTGTTGTTTTTATGAGAGAGAAGAGCATCTGTTTCGTTTCCAGATAAAACTGGAATGGAAACAGAGAGGAACTACTGGAAGCTGTCTCCGAAAAAGTAGCGGTTGTAAAATTCATGTAAATGGAGTATAATACTTCTAGAATTGATAAGACAGTTGACCTGGAATGTGCGATAACCCTGTAATTTTGAACCTACATTACTTTAAAAGGGATTCTTATATTTCTGTAATATGTCAGGCCTCCGAGTTGCAGTGGAAGACAGAAAAGCAGATGCGGTTGCCCACCTAGCTGTGGCTAGGAGTCAAAATACAGGACCGGCATTTTGGGTAACTACTAAAGATAAAGGCGGTCGTCTTGTACGGCCGCTTTTTCCTTATGGAGCAAAATCAGGAAAGAAGCGGTGAATCTGTTTATGAAAAACTCAAAGATAGTGAAAACTGCTTTAAATATCTCAAAAACGATCAACTCCCACCATACCGGAGCATATGCGGCGCAGGCGGCGTATTTCTTCATGCTGTCACTGATCCCGATCATCATGCTTCTCCTGACTATGGTGACTATGCTGACTAATGCGGGCTACGACTCTTTGATACAGAACACTGTGCTAGAGGCGATAACAAGAGTGTTCCCGACGTCGGTTGCTCCGTTGATCCGCGGCATAGTGATCCAGATCAGGTCGCAGTTCAAAACGATCATTCCGGTTACGGTCATCGCCGCGCTGTGGTCTGCGGGGAAGGGGGTACTGTCTGTTTCATCAGGCCTGAACTGTATCTATGACAACACAGAGACAAGAAATTATTTTTACCTCAGGCTGCGCTCATCTCTGTATACGGTGATCTTTCTGATGGCAATACTGCTGTCTCTGGTCCTTTCGGTCTTTGGAAACAGCATCAGCGTGATGCTTTATGAACATCTGCCGTTTCTGAGCAGAATCGTGGATTTTGTAATCCGGATCAGAACGATTGTATCCCTCGTTGTGCTTACTCTGTTCTGGGATCTGGTATATAAGTTCCTGCCGAACCGGAGAAATATGAAGAAAACTACATTCAGAAAACAGCTTCCGGGAGCTCTTTTTACTGCGTGCGGGTGGCTGCTGATCTCATTTGTCTTTTCTGTCTATCTTGATATTTTTACAGGGTTTTCGAATTTGTACGGCAGTTTTACAACGATCGTGCTCATCATGCTGTGGCTGTATGGCTGTATGTATATTATCCTGCTGGGAGGAGAGGTAAATGCTTTGCTGGAGAGGTTCCGGGGAGAGCAGAAAGTGTGAAAAATACTTCCGCTCTGGAAATCTCCGGCTTTAATGCAGGGAAAAAGATTTCCTGTATTCCCCCGGAGTCAGACTGACGATTCGTTTGAAATTGTAAATCAGGTTCTTACTGTCTGTGAAACCACTGTTCACAGCAATGATATCCAGAGGATCTTCTGTTGAAATCAGGAGATCCTTTGCTTTGTTTATCCTCAGAGTGATGAGGTATTCGTAGGGGGTCAGCCCCATCTGTTTTTTGAATGAACGCACGAAATGATAGGTCGACAGAAAAGCAGAGCTGGCTATATCTGTCACAGAAATCTTTTCGGTAAGATGTTCAGACATATATTGGATGGCAAGATTAAGCTTTTCTGTGGTTTTTGAAGAATCAGGAAAGATATTTTTCCTTTTTTCCAGTATAAACGTAGTCATTAAATTCGTGATCCATTCGGATACTGTTAAATCCCGATCCAAATCATACTTGTTTGGCAACCTGGTTATCTTTTTAATAAGTGAGGCATCCTTGCTCTCTGGTTTGATTTCGTGGAAATAAAGGCTGCCTGTATTGTAAAGATTGTAATAAATATGCGCTGCAGTCCCGTTATAGTGAAACCAGTAAAAATTCCAGGGCTGATCAGAGTAAGTTTCATATCTGTGAGCAGCGTTACATTGAATGATTGCTATCCTGTCGGAGGTCAATATGTATTCTTTTCCGTCATAGAGCAATTTTCCGCTGCCGCTTATGGTATAAAAAAGAAGAAAACGATTTGAATTCCTGCGTTCTGCAAAATATTCTCTGTAAGCGATAAAATGTCCCCATTCTAACAGATAAAAAGGAAGACTCCTGGTGTAAGAAGTTGGTGTCGTTGTGATCCATCTTGAGTCAGATGAGATGATTGTGTTTAATGATTCAAACATAGATACCTCCAAATGAGAGCAATATATACGAATGAATGCGCAATGCATAGGGTTGTTTTTAGATATAGCAAAGTATATCATAAAATTACGAAAAAACAAATGAAACGGATGTAATATTTTGAAAATATATATTTTTTAACGGAAAAATATGGAAATAATGCGCGCAATATTTAAAAAATAAGAAAAAATACAGCGAAAATGGACAGTTGAAACGTCTGAAAATAAGGTAAAAGGAGGGGAAAAAGAAGGAGAATAAGAACAAAAAAGAGGAAAAAAGGAGAGCAAGATAACAAAAGATAATTACGTAAGGAGGAAAAGAATGAAAAGAATGAAAAGAATGAAAAGAATGAAAAGAAGATTGATGGCGGTTTTATTGACTCTGATGATGGTGACAGGGCTTGCAGGATGTACAACAGAGACACCCGGCGGAGGAGACGATGGAGGAGAAACTGCTGATTCCGGTAAGACGGTGAGGATTGCTGCGTCGTTCATGTCTTTGAACAATCCCTTCTGGATCGCTGAGAATGATGTCCTGAAAGAAGAGATCGAGGAGCGAGGCGGTGAACTGGTCACATATGACGCACAGTTAAGTCTGGAGAGCCAGATCTCTCAGATTGAAGATGCGGTCGCATCCGGAGTTGATGCAGTGATCGTTAGTCCATATGACTGGAAGGGAATAAGACCTGCGCTGGAGTCATGCAATGCGAAAAATGTTCCGGTTGTTGTTATCGACACAAAGGTGTATGACAGTGATCTGGTAGAAACACAGGTCGTCTCAGACAATGAACTCGGAGGCAGACTCTGTGCAGAAGCTCTGGCCGAATATCTTGGCGGAGCAGGCAATATTGCTATTGTCGACTTTTCAACGAATATGGCGGTCCAGGACAGGACGAAAGGTTTTGAAGAAGCGCTGGCTGAATATCCGGACATTAAGATTGTGGCCCGTCAGGATGCGGAGGGCTCCGTCGAATCTGCGCTGCCGGTCATGGAAAATATGCTCCAGGCACACGACGATATCGACGCAGTATTTGGGACAAACGACCCGGCTGCGATCGGTGCGATCGCGGCAATCGAGAGTGCCGGTAAATTGGATGATATTGCCGTAGTAGGAATTGATGGGGCGCAGGATGCCTGTGAACTGATCAAAGAAGGCAAACTCCTTGGAACAGCAGCACAGTACCCCAGCCTTCTGGCGACAGAGGTAGTCAATCAGATCTATAAGATCCTGGATGGAGAAGAACCGGATGACGACATCATCTACATTGAAGAACAGTGGGTTGACGCTGACAATGTAGAGGAATATCAGACAACAAACGCTTACTAGAACAGACGGCCTTGTTAGAGTGAACAGCTTATCTGGGCACTCTAACTGTTTTTAAGGAGGAGTGCAATGGGTGAAAATGTATTACTGGAAATGAGAGGAATATGTAAATCGTTTTCCGGAGTTCCTGCGCTCAACAATGTGGAGATCGAACTAAAGGCGGGAGAAGTACATGCTCTGTTGGGAGAAAACGGGGCCGGAAAGTCAACACTGATCAAAATTCTGGCGGGGATTTATCAGAAAGATGCAGGCGAAATACGACTTGACGGAACTCCTGTAGAAATCACTTCGGCATCAGACGCAAAGAATCTTGGTATCAGTGTGATGCATCAGGAAATATCGCTTGTCCCTCAGTTAAGTGTGGCGAACAATATTCTTCTGGGCAAAGAAGGAAAGTCCTTTTTTATTGACTATAAAAAGCGCCGGGAGATAGCGCGTAAAGCAATGGAAGAACTGGGATATGACATCAATGTCGATACGATGGTGGAAGATCTGAGCATTGCACAGCAGCAGATCGTGGAAATCGTCCGCGCGCTGACCGCTGAGGAGACCAAACTGATTGTAATGGATGAACCGACGGCGGCGATATCAGAAAAGGATGTAGAAAAGCTTTTTGAAACGATACGGCGTC
>DWUT01000103.1 GCA_019120615.1 Candidatus Mediterraneibacter norfolkensis | reverse complement strand
ATTATTTCCGGTTTCATTTCATTTTCACATGTAATGCTGTTATAGTGCGTTGTTACAAGATTCATGATCTTCTCGTCATTCAGCATATCGGACATGATCGCAACTCCAGCTTTTCCACTAATTGCAGATTTCTGCGCAAGACGTTCTTTTATCGGCATTATATCATTCATTTTACTCCTCCTGAAACCCATATATAAATCTAAATAATATAAATTATATATTAAAGTTGAAGAAGAAAAATATGGATAAATATAGGAAATCCCCTGACAAATTAAATAACTTCTTGATTATACGTCAAAACAGTGAGTTTTCAACAGCCGCCAAGAAATACGGGGTCTTCAAGAAATGCTGCACCTTTCAGAGAACAGCAAAGAAGACGCAGCAAGATCTGTTCTCACTGCGTCCCCGGTTTTACTCATCCCCTTTATAGCACGCAAATTCATAGGGCAGGAAATATCCCTGCTCATATCTGCACACAGGGCAGTATTTCGGCGCCTGGTTTCCTTCATGGATATAACCGCAGTTAGTGCAGATCCACTTGGTCACATCTCCTCCGCCATAATAGGAATCCTCTTCCAACAGTTTTGCCAGACGTGCGAAACGAATCTCATGGATATGCTCTACTTCCGCGATCTGATAGAATGCGGAAGCCACCTCGTGGAATCCCTCCTCCGAAGCCGTATCCCCAAAAGCCTGATATACGTCCTCATATTCTTCGTGCTCGTTGTGTTCCGCCGCGCGCAGCAGACCGGCAAGATCATCCTGAAGATCTACCGGATAACCCCCGTCGATGTGGATCGTCTCTCCCGCCATGCTCTTCAGCAGATTATAATATCGCTCTGCGTGCGCCCTCTCCTGCTCAGCGGTATACCGGAAGATATCCGCGATGGTATGCATCCCCTCGTCGTCCGCCTTCTTCGCCGCGATCGTATACCGGTTGCGAGCCTGGCTCTCTCCCGCAAAAGCGCGCATCAGATTTTCTTTTGTCTTACTCTCCGAAAAATTAACAGCCATGGTACATACTCCTTTCCTACTGTTTTCAGAAGTAATATGTGCCATGGCTGTCAATTTTATACATTCTTTCCAGTGTTCTAATTAAATCCGATCAATCTTCTCGCCACACTGTACGCGAGAGAAGAGACCTTTCTTCCCGGTCTTCCCGGAAGATTCATGGTCTGTCCCAGGATGCCGTAACGGATCTTCACATAAGTCTTGTAATCTTTTTTCTTCAGGTATGCCCAGAGTTCCTTCTTCTTCTCCAGATTCTCCTTTTTCCTGGAACGGATGCAGAGGATGGAAGACACCGTCATCATGATCGCCAGATAGTTGACCATGTATTTTCTCAGTTTCTTGCTGGTGATCATGCGCAGTTCATACATACCGATCATTGTCTTTGTCACGAAGAGCTGCTGATCGATCCTGCTGATCATCACCTTTTCATTGACAGACTGGTCTTCCCGCCCGATAAAATAGCGGTAAAAATCCACATTCAGATAGTACAGCGTCCTCACATGCGGAAGAGGATAATAGACATAAATATTGTCCACATAGAACGTATGCTTCGGAAGGCGCAGCTGACAGAGCCGCAGCATCTCCGTCCGGTAGATTACCGAGTGCATCAGAATATACTGATCGATATGGAACCTGCCGATATCATCCCATCGGAAGATCTGGTTCTCCGGCAGAACATTGTCGTAGCGGATCACCTTCTTGTGTGTCATCCCTACTTTCTCGTAAACATAATTGGAAATGATCATGTCAACCTGAGAATCCGCTTCAACAAAGCCCTTTACAGCGTCAAGGATCTTTTTCAGAGCCTCTTCGTCCACCCAGTCGTCACTGTCGACCACCTTAAAGTATCTGCCCGTCGCATGAGCCAGTCCGCAGTTGACCGCATCGCCGTGACCGCCGTTCTCCTTGCTGACCGCTTTCACGATCGTCGGATACTCTTTCTCATATTTTTCGGCGATAGCCTGTGTTCCGTCCTTTGAACCGTCGTTGACCACGATGATCTCCACGTCATCTCCGCCCACAAGGATCGAATTGATCGCTTTTTCCATATATGCCTCAGAGTTGTAACATGGAATTGCGAATGAAATATATTTCATATCCTTTCCTCCCTGGATTTCCTTTTGTTTATTTCCCGGAGTTTCGTTTTCTCACTACATTTGTGTATTTCAAAACTGAGGCTCCGGTGCGACTGTATTATATCACTATTTTATTTATATTGTAAAATTTATTTTTTTACTATATTATGGTGTTGGGGTCAGAATCTTTCTCTCCCCATTTGCTGCTATGGATTGCCCTGCATTTCATGCTCCCGCAATCCTTGAAAATATCAAAGAAAAAATTTCATTCAGGAGGAAATAAATGAAGAAAAACGCAATCGTCGGTCAGTCCGGCGGACCTACAGCCGTCATCAACGCCAGCCTCTACGGAGTTGTCTATGAAGCACTGAACCGTGAGGACGCCTGCGGCACGATCTATGGGATGATAAACGGAATCGAAGGACTGCTCAAAGGAACCGTCATGGACATGGAACCGTTGGAAAAATCCGGAGAACTGGAACTGATCCGCACCACTCCGGGCGCATATCTGGGTTCATGCAGATACCGTCTCCCCGATGATCTGGAAGACGAAGTATATACCCGCATCTTCGAACGATTTCAAGAATATAATATAGGATTCTTTTTCTATATCGGCGGCAACGACTCCATGGACAC
>DWUT01000102.1 GCA_019120615.1 Candidatus Mediterraneibacter norfolkensis | reverse complement strand
CGCTGATAGGGGTTCTGGGCTTTGGGGTCATGTTCGTTGTGTCAAGGATTGATTATCATCTGTACGGCGCGTTTGCGACTGAGATCTTTGCGTTCTCCCTTGTTATGATGGCGCTGGTGAAAACACCCCTCGGTCTGACCCTGAACGGTGCAAGGAGATGGATCCAGCTTCCGGGCAATCTGACCCTGCAGCCGGCGGAGATTACGAAGATCGCGGTGATCCTTTTTATATCGTATGAACTGTGCCGACTGGGGAAAAAGGCATATACCATTGAGGGAGCTGTACGGGTGCTTGCGCTTGGGGCAATCGCGGCGGGAGGAGTCCTGTTTCTGACGGACAACCTGAGTACTGCGATCATTGTGATGGCGATCACCTGTCTTCTCTATTTTGTGATCCATCCGAAGACAAAACTGTTTCTGGGTATTGGGGGTATTGCGGCGGCCGCAGTAGTGCTGCTTGTCCTGATCCTTTCTGTGACGGCAGCAAACAGTGATAATTTCAGACTTCAGAGAATTATTTCCTGGCTGAATCCGGAGGCAACGGCAGACAGCGGGAGTTTCCAGGTCATGCAGGGGCTGTATGCCATCGGTTCGGGCGGATTTTTTGGAAAGGGACTGGGAAACAGTATGCAGAAGTTTGAGAATATCCCGGAAGCACAGAACGACTGGATCCTTTCTATCATATGTGAGGAACTGGGGGTGTTTGGGGTGATCGTGATCCTCTGTCTGTTCGGATATCTTCTTTACCGCCTGATGTTTATTGCCCAGAATGCGCCGGATCTTTATGGATCTCTTATCGCCTCGGGCATATTTATCCATATCGCTCTCCAGGTGATCCTGAATATCGCGGTTGTCACTGGAATCCTCCCGTCGACCGGTATTATCCTTCCTTTTATAAGTTATGGGGGGACTGCGATACTGTTTCTCATGGCGGAGATGGGAATCGCGCTTGGAATTGCAAGAAAAATCAAATTTAACGGATGACAGAATGCCGGCCTTTCAGAATGAGATGCTGAAGGGCCGGCAGAATTTGTAAAAAGGGACTTTCCAAAAGGTGGAAAGTATGATATATTTTTATGTGGTATTGAAAACTACGTGTTGTGGAAAGGAAAAATATACACTGCGATACAGGAGGATGTATCATGGATTATAAGATTATTGTCGACAGCTGTGGTGAGCTGACGGATGAGATGAAAAAAAGCGGAGTCTGCCAGACTGCATCTCTCAGCATGCAGATCGGTGGCGTGACTATTGTGGATGATGAGACTTTCGACCAGGAAGATGTGCTGAGGAGGATAGCGGCCAGCGCGGACTGCCCCAGATCATCCTGTCCTTCGCCGGAAAAATATATGGATCTTTATACGGGTGGGGAAAAGAGAATCTATGTGGTGACACTTTCCTCGGAACTGAGCGGTTCCTATAACAGTGCCTGTCTTGGTAAAAAACTTTATGAAGAAGAATACGGGGATAAGGAGATTTATGTGTTTAATTCCCGCTCTGCCTCCGTCGGGGAGACTCTGATCGCGTTGAAGATACAGGAGTGTGAGGAGTCCGGTATGCCGTTTGACCAGGTGGTGTCTTCGACAGAATCTTATATAGACGGACAGCATACCTATTTTGTTCTGGAAAATCTGGATACACTTCGGAAGAATGGGCGGCTGACCGGGATTAAATCTATTGTAGCGAGTGCCCTGAATATCAAACCGGTTCTGGGTTCTACTCCCCAGGGGACGATCTGCCAGCTCGGACAGGCGAGAGGGATAAAAAGAGCTCTTGTAAGAATGACAGACTGCATTGCCAGAGAAGTGGAAGATCCTGAGAAAAAGATCCTGGGGATATCACACTGTAACTGCTTTGAGAGGGCAAAAGAGGTGCAGAGCCTGCTGCTTGAGAAATTCCACGTAAAATCAAGTTTTATAGTGGATACAGCGGGAATCAGCACAATGTACGCAAATGACGGTGGAGTGATCGTCGTTATATAAAGTCTGGTCATTTTCAGTTTCGCTGAAGTCTTGTCAATCCGTGGGAGAATGTGGTATACTATGACCACTTAGCGAGGTATTACACGAGCATAGTGACCATGGTATACTATGGCTGTTAATCAGAAGAACAGAAACGCTGCGGCGAAAGGAGCATAAAAGATGAGTCAGGAAAAGGTGGATCGCTATAAAAAGGAAAAAGCCAACAGAAAGAGGATCATGCGCAGAGAGAGGATTATGAGTATTGTGCGTAAGGCAGTTCTCACGGTGGCGGCGCTGGCGCTGATCTGCTGGCTGGGGTATTCGGCTTATGATATCCATGAGGCGAATAAAGAGAGAGCGGTTGCAGAAGTGAATTATGATGCTGTCACGGATTATTTGAACGGTCTTTCTGAATAGAAGGGGCGGAAAAACTTAGAAAACAGACAAAACACAAAATGTGGGGTACAAGGTTTTCCTTGTACCCCACATTTTTGATTTTGTCTGTTTTTTCTTTCGGACAGAAGGTTTCTGAGGATGCTGAGCAGACATAAAAAATCGCAAAAAGGGGTTGAAAAAGGGGGGCGCGTGGTTTACAATGGGGACAAGTGGTGAGAAGTGGTAGAGAGTGGTACAAAGTGGGGAGCGATGTGGAGGCTCACATTTATAGAAGGGGTTCCGGATGCTTTTAGGAGAGTTTAATCATACGATCGATGAAAAAGGCAGACTGATCATCCCGGCAAAGTTAAGGGATGATCTGGGCGACAGTTTCGTTATCTGCAACGGACTGGAAGGATGCCTTTTTGTCTACTCTCAGGAAGAATGGAACAAATTCGTCGCCGAACTCGAAACCTTACCACGAATGAACAAGGATGCCAGGATCTTCAAAAGATATTTCTTCGGAAGCGCCTCGGAGGGCAGCTTTGACAAGCAGGGGAGAGTGCTTGTGCCGCCGTCTCTGAGGAAAGCGGCTCATCTTGAAAAAGACGTGGTGCTGGTGGGAGTCCAGGACCGTGTTGAGATCTGGGACAAGGCTCTGTGGGAAGAGAGAAGCCAGGTCAGCGAAGAAGATCTGGATGCTATCGCAGAGAGAATGGAGTCTATTGGGATCAGGATCTGAGAAAGAAGAGGAGGAGACTATGGCATTCGAGCACACATCAGTTCTGCTGCAAGAGACAGTGGACGGGCTTAACGTCGTGCCTGACGGCATTTATGTTGATGCAACTCTGGGTGGAGGCGGACATGCTTTTGAAGTGTGCAGACGTTTAAGCAGCAAGGGGAGATTAATAGGTATAGACCAGGACGCCGATGCGGTTAAAGCAGCGGGGAAACGCCTGGAAGGCTTCGGGGAGAAGGTCACGATAATCAGGAGCAATTATTGTGATATGAAGCCAAGGCTCCATGAACTGGGTATTGACAGGGTCGACGGCATCACGCTGGACCTGGGTGTGTCATCCTATCAGTTGGATACTGCGGAGAGAGGTTTTTCCTATCGTGTGGACGCTCCGCTTGACATGAGGATGGACCAGAGGCAGAAGCGGACGGCGAAGGACATTGTCAACGGCTACAGTGAAGCGGAACTTTACCGCGTGATCCGTGATTATGGGGAAGACAGATTTGCAAAGAATATTGCAAAGCATATCGTCGCGGAGCGCGCGAAGGCACCCATTGAAACGACGGGCCAGTTGAATGAGATTATAAGACATTCCATACCGATGAAGATCCAGAAAACATCGGGACATCCTTCCAAGAGGACGTTCCAGGCAATACGGATCGAACTGAACGGGGAACTGGATGTGCTTAAGGATTCACTGGATGATATGATCGATGTGCTGAATCCGGGAGGAAGGATCTGCATCATAACATTCCATTCACTGGAAGACCGGATCGTGAAGAGTGCATTCCGCAAAAATGAGAATCCGTGTATCTGTCCAGGTTCTTTCCCGGTATGTGTCTGCGGGAGAGTCTCAAAGGGAAAAGTGATCACACGGAAACCTATCCTTCCGTCTGAGGAAGAGATGGAAAGCAACAGCCGCTCAAAGAGTGCAAAGCTTCGCATTTTTGAGCGCCGTTGAAACAAAAAGGGAGTAGTAGAAGATAGAAGCGTCCGGAAGGGAAGGGGAGAACCCGGAGGGACAAAAGGACAGGAAAGGGGCTTTGCGCTATGGCAGCAGTCAGAAGGACAAGGAGTTACAGAAGAGCGGGAATGTCCAGCGGGGATCGGAGACAGCTCTATGTATACGGCAGCACAGTTCGCCAGGCGGAAGTCCGGCCGGAGAGAAGGCCGCAGGAGCAGCCGGCAGTACCGAGACATGCCAGCCGCCAGGTGATGAAAAATCGGAACAGGGCGATGAGCATTAGCCCTGCTTATGCGGTTTTTCTCGTGGCGGCGGCAATCTGTGCGGTATTTCTCTGTGTGATGTATCTCAGACTTCAGGCAGATGTGGTGAACCGTTCAGAGAACATTACTGCGCTGCAGGAGCAGCTTGCGGATCTTACAGAGGCAAATGACACCGCATACAATGCGGCGGCAGATTCACTGAACCTTGAAGAGGTGAAGGACAAGGCGATGAACGAGATGGGCATGGTCTATGAATCACAGGGTACAGTGATCGAATATGACAGCCCTTCGGGCAGCTATGTAAAACAGTATGACAACATTCCTGAGGACGGCGTTCTGGCAAAATCCAGGAATGTGTCAGAGTAAGGATTATTGAAGAATGGCTGAAAAAAAAAGAAAAAAGAACAGATTTGGATTTTTGGCAAAAAAATTTCCGATCAGGATGCAACGAAAGCTGGTAATGCTGTTTATGGCAATTATACTGGCTTTTGTTGCTCTTATCGGCAGAATTACTTATATCAATGTGACAAGAGGGAGCAGCTATACCAGGATCGTTCTGGATCAGCAGAACTACAGCAGCAGAGTGATTCCCTATAAAAGAGGGGATATCGTGGACAGGAACGGGACAAGGATCGCAACCAGCGAACGAGTCTATAATGTCATACTGGATGTTGCTGTTATGACAGACGACGAGGCGAACATCGATCCTACAATCCGCGTTCTGGAGGAATGTTTCGGGATCTCAGAACAGACGGTGAGGGATACGATTGAGGAAAATCCCGAGTCAAGGTACTCAATCATGGCAACCGGGGTGGATTATGAAACGGCCCGGAAATTCAATGAGATCAATGCCGATAATGAGAATTATCCGAATATTGCCGGCGTCTGGCTGGAGGAGGACTATAACAGGACTTATCCCTACAGCACTCTCGCCAGTGACGTGATCGGGTTTACCTATTCGGGAAATGTGGGAGCGATCGGAATCGAGA
>DWUT01000101.1 GCA_019120615.1 Candidatus Mediterraneibacter norfolkensis | reverse complement strand
GTTAATTTTATTTAAGAGGCTGGCGTGGGTGTGAAAAGTAACCCTTTTTTTCTCATTTTCATAATATAAAACGCTTCCGCGTCTTCCTTGTCTCACTCGTCAGACGCCCCGTATCTCTCCTCCCACTCCTGTACGGTCAGCCGCGTCGAATACCAGTCAAAATCCGTCTCATGATCCGCAGTGAAAATATGATTTGACACATACCGATACCCGCCGTCTGAGAGCAGGCGGATCACAACCTCATGAGAAAATTCGTGTGCCGGATCATCCTCCTGTGACACGGAGCTGACCTGCAGCCGGATCGTCCCGTCATCCAATTCTTCATACCCTCTGACCTCCGGTGTGACAAAGCAGGGGTACCCCCAGTCCTCCTTGCATCGGGTAGTGTAAAGATACACAGAATTTGCGCTGTCATAACCCGTATAAACCCGCAGAGTCTCCGGTACAATTTCAATCGCCTGTCCGATCACTGCCTCGAATTCCCCTGCCGGCACCTCATAGGTCCTCTTGTCAAAATCCGATGCATACGGAATCTCCGCTCCGTATTCCGATCGGTAAAACACTTCAAACAGGTCATAGAAATCCAGTTCCCCGTAATCCGTTTCATCCCAGTCTGTCAGGAAAAGGTTCGTGTGCCGGTACCCCACCGGAAGGATATATTTCCGGTTCAGTTCCCGCAACTCCTCATCCAGAGGTTCCACCCGGACCTCCGTGTACCCGATGGAGCCGTCATACCCGGCCGGCTGTTCCTTTTCAATATAGAGATAGCCGCTCTCCTCATCCAGCCTCCAGGTATGCGCCTCATAGGAATCCACCTTCTCGGCATACGGCTCGCCGTCCTCCCAGGAAAGCCGGCTCCTCTCAACCTGTACCGCTCCTTCAGACGCAGTCAGGTCATATCGGACAAAACCCCCGTCATCCGTCACAAGGAGCAGTGACGTCCCGGCAGACTGTCCGCTCTCCACCGAATCATCAAACTCACGGATCACCTCCGGATGGATCATATCAATCTGGTTTTCATTATCCACGACAGCATAACCGGAAGCGCCGAGTGATCCCATGATCTCCCGGATCGTGTCAAGCTGCGCCAGCGTCCCGGCCTCCGAAGCTTCTCTGTAGACCTCACTGTATCCCTCCGCCAGCTGCTCGGACCCTCTCAGCGTATCAGATCCACTCTCTGCTGTTTCTTCAGAAGATTCCCTTCCACACGCACAGAAGATTATACAAACAATTAAAAATAACCCGCAAACTCTTCGTTTCATTCTCCGCTCCTTTGATATTACATTTGTAAGATTATTATATTTTTACTGAGCGGGAATGTCAAGTCGGTCCCTGTGCAAACCGCCCGGAAAAGTATTTTTGCACAAATCACGGAAAAATATTTGAGCTGCTTTTGAGATGTGGTATGATGTTTCTGGCCTTGTTTGCCGTTCTGGTCATTTCCACCATTACGGAAATCAAAAATCAAAATCAAGGACTCTCAAAGGGGTGATACAGAAATGAATATAAGAAATGCTGAAATCAAAGATCTTCCCAGGATCATGGAAATATTCGCACACGCCCGTCGTTTCATGGCGGAGCACGGGAATCCCGATCAATGGGGACCGGACAACTGGCCGCCGGAAGATCTGATCCATTCAGATATCAAAAACGGAAAAAGTCACGTCTGCGTACAGGACGGAGAGATCATCGGGACTTTTTTCTATGATCAGGGAAAAAATATCGAACCTGACTACATGAAGATCGACGACGGCGCCTGGCTTGATGATTCCGATTACGGGGTGATCCACCGAGTCGCATCCAGCGGAAAGAAAAAGGGGATCGGAAGCGCCATCACAGATTTTCCGTTCTTTGAGTCCGTCTGCCGGGCTTATCACGCAAATCCGGCAGATAATCCCGCGGATTATCTGCCATCACTTTATTTCCTGCCTTTTAATATTCTTCCGCAGAATTCCCTGCATCTGCACCGGAAAGACTGTTTCATCACACGGAATATGCCCCACATTCCTGATTCAACGTCCCATCCGAAACTTCCCGAGCGGTACAGATAATCTCCCGGAGAGGCAGCTCCGTCTTTCAGTTCCATATCAAACCGGTTCCCGACGCTGATCCCTCCCTGGATCGGGATTTCCCGGGATAAGGCGTCTTCCGGCTGTTCCCGCCACATATGTCCGTGGATGGTCAGCGATACATTTCTCGGCTTATCCGCAGGCATCATGGTCCGGAAGATCACCCGGTCTCCTGAATATGCCTTGTATACAGGCGTGGCCGGATCCCCGTGAACTCTGCTGCTGAATACCTTCCAGACCCGGTCGTCACGCGAAAGCCGGTTCGCAAACCGTTCCGACCGGTAATTGTATCCTTTTTCTCCTGTGTCCTCCGCTTCCACCGGGTCTCCGCCGTGTCCCGCCGCGGTCTGCACCAGATTCCCCTGAGCATCCAGAAGCCGGATGCCGTTCTGGATGAACAGTACATACTCCCGGAAAGTCTCAGTTCCCGGCGCCGTTATTACCGCCTGTTCCGCAAATGGGTTCTTCTTCTTCGTGAAATTCTCATACCACTTCGCTCCTGACGGCTCCACGATAATACCCCCAAATAACCCGTGATACCTGTGATTGCGCATATCTCCAAAAGACTGTAAGATACATGTTCCGTATTCCCGGTCCGCTTTCCACAGATACCGCCTGCTCTCGCCGGGCCCGACCGTCTGCTCTTTTGCATTGTACCCCACATTGATTCCCGAATCACTGACCGGATCGTATTGCAGGAACTGGGGATTCAGAGAAACCCGGTTTGACGGCTTATGCTTCAGCTCAATGGGCACAGTCGGATAATCAAAGTAAGGAATCGGGCGGTCCGGATCCCAGAGATTGTGCACCGTGACTTCAATCCATTCTCCCACATTTGCGCGCAGGATCAGGGGCTTCGGGGTATATTTCCCCGCCAGCACAAGGTCCACGTCTTCCATCGGAACAAAGATCAGGCCGTCCGGATCATGATCACCGTAACGGTTGTAAACAAGTTCTGTCTGAACTGCCGCCACTTCATACCGTCTTACTACGTCGTCCTTGCCCGGACACGGCGGCAGCGGCATGATCATATCTTTCCCTTTACAGAGCGGCTTCAGACATTTCTGATATCTGTCATAAGCCCGGATGATTCCCCAGAGCCCCAGCCAGGCGTCATCGATCCCGCCGAAATAATACAGATAATCTCCCGGCTGATACGGCTCTTTGATATTCAGATTAAACGCCTCTGAAATGCCGGTGGTCTGTGAAGCCGCCAGCGGCGACCGTTCGTCCGCCGGCTCTTTCCGCCACGACATCCCTGTTATATTAAACACATGCTGTTCCTCATGTGCCCCGTCTATCAGCCGGATCATCAGTTCATCCCCCGGATACGTTTCCAGAACGGGCGTCGCCGGATCGCCATGCACATAAGAGCTGAAAATATAGGCCGGATCTTCATGCTTTTTCAGCCTTTCCCTCATAGGCTCCGAGCGGTAATTGATCCCCATTACGCCGGGATCATCATGTCCCCCGGGAACAGCCGGCGGATTCAGCGGTTTTCCGTCCTTGTCGAACAGATTTGCAAAGTCATGGACAAAAAGGGCAAATTCCCGGAACGACGTCCCGTCCCTTCTCCGGATCACTGCTTTCGTTCCAGACCACAGTTCTTCCCCGCTGCGTATATCGTGAAAAGTCGCACCCGCCTCCTCGATCACCAGAGCGCCGAACACACCGTGAAACTGATGCGCATTCGCAAAGAGATGGTCATGGAAAAATACGGTCCGCAATTCTTCATCCGCAAAAAAGCGTTCTACCAGAGTTTCGTATTTCCTGGCTCCCGCGATATTGTTCCAGCCGTTTGCCGCCCCGTCGGAAGTGATCGTATCAAACTTGACCAGATGCACATGATGTCCCACAATGTCTGTTCTGGTCCTGAGCTGAAACGCATTTGCCTCCAGGTATTCCGGGAGCAGGTTCGTCGTACGCAGTTCGATACAGTCTCCCGCATTGGCTCGTATCACAAGAGGTTCTACTCTGATCTTCTCTTCCTCCACCTTGCGGATATAAGATTCCAGTCCGCCCCAGCGCTCCAGTTCTTCCTTTAAGACAAAGAAACGTCCCTCCGGATCGTGCCAGCCATATTGATTGTACGTGAGTTTTGCCTGTACGAGAGCGATCTCGAAAACTCTGACATTTTCACACTGCTTATCTATTTCCTTACATTTTGAACAGTCGCCGCACTGTTCACAGCCGTCACACTCATCCCCCGTCTCAAAACAGCTATTGCATCCGTTGCTCTCCGCTTCTTCCTTGAAGCAGTCACTGTGCTTTGAACACTCCCCTGTTGTATGGCAGGGGCATGTGTCGGTATACAACGCTCCGGGAGCTGCATTTTCCACGAAATTCGCTTCTTCCAAAGGTGTCGGACAAACCACGGGATTTCCCTCCTCGTCCAGCACTCCGCATGGCGGCTGCCGCGGCGGTTCCCCGGGCTTTCCGCAGATAAAGTTCGGATATCCCGGATGAAGCTTATCTTTTTTGGGCGGCTTCACTCTGTCTTTCAACGGCAGAAGCGCCGGCACCGGTGTCCCGTCCGGCAGTTTCCCGGTTCCGTCCTCCATACGGTCATAGATTCTCCATAAGGTCCACATTCCTTCATGGAAATGCGGGTACAGATGACAGTGAAAGATCACATCACCGATCACACCGTTCCTGCTGCCCGCCCCGTATAAAATATCCAGTGTATAGCACTCCTGGGGACTTATGGTAATAGAATCAATGATCGTAGAGACCGGGTTTTCCGCTTCCAACCTCCACTGGTGGTTGTGCAGGTGGAACACATGGGTTTCCTTGATCCCGCCATGGACCAGGCGGATCTTCGCCGGATCCCCCACATATGCACGGAGGATCGGTGGTGCCGGATCTCCGTATACCCATGAACTCATGGAGATATCCTCTCCCGAGTCCGCCGGATCATGCGTCAGCGGCATCCGGTTCCTCATCGGTTCGGAACGATAGCTGATCGCTGTCGTAGAGGATGGCAGTCCCGTCCGATGGTCGACAGGAGGATTCCCGTCCTTATCCAGAATCTCCAGCTCATCATGGAAGAATACTGTATACTCCCGAAAGGCCGGCTTCCCGGGCTGGTAAATGTCCGCCATCAGGCCGCTTTCCATTTCTTCTCCGGTCTCCGGATGAAACCATCTGGCGCCGGGCGGCTCCACGATCACTGCGCCGAACAGTCCGTGAATGTTTGTCGCTTCCTCGCTGCTCCTGGGATCCGCCATATCATGGAATAGAAATACGCCCTCTGTATCCGCGTACCACGTATATTCAATCTCTCCATCCGTTGTACTGTCCTGATTGAATCCGGTACTCGTTCCATCGGAAGTCATAACATCATATGACATCCCCTGTACATGGATCGACAGCCTGCGGGCCAGCCGGTTGCGGAAACATATTTTCACAGTGTCTCCGAGATTTACTCTCAGCACCAGCGGCTGTACTTCTTCATAAGGCTGAGGCGGCATCTGCTGAAATCTCCGGAGCGCCTCTCTTTGTATCCTCTGCGAATCCTGTTCCAGTACGTATAAAAGTCCGTTCGGATCATAATCCCCGTACTGATTATATACAATAGGAATCTGTATTGCTTCCACAGTAAAACGACGAATTTTGTTTTGGCAGGGATATCGACACAACTGCATGGTTTATACCCCTTCCTGTCTCAGGATTCGAAGATTGTGGTTCGCCTCCCGAAGTACATGATCCGCCAACAGCGGGAGGATGACAGAACGTATATCGCATCCGGTGATCCCTTTTGCGCCCGCTGCTTTAAAATCACGATATCGCTCTGTCGTTTCCAGCGTTTTCCTCGTCAGTGCCTTCATGGCTCTGCTGTCCTGTTTCCCCGCTTCCTCCAGCAGCCTGCTGTAATCCCCGGCAAATGTATCTGCTGTTTCTATGAGTTCATCCTCCGTCGGGTCAAGCAGGCCTCGTATAAACAGCGCGTGCTCCATCATGATCTGATTCCAGAACAGCTCCGTTTCAGCGATATTTTCCTGAGACATACATTTTCCTTCTTCCAGCATTGTGATGATCTGCCGATATAATTCCGCCTCCCGGATGATATGCTCGATCAGCAGCGGATAATTGTCCGTGTATAATCTGCACGAAGTAACCTCACGTAATATCTGCTTTTTAAACATGATCAGACCGTTCAGCATCTGCAGCACACGCTGATTCAGCCGACGTATCTGCCAGCCCATCCTGTCTGCCATCTCATCGCCCATGCATTTCGCACAGCCTGCCCGCAGCCTCTCCTCCGCCTGCGTGATCCGGAAGTCGATTGGTATCTTCGTCAGTCCTGCTGTCTGCTGTTCCGCCATTACCGTAAATTCCGTGAACACTTCGCCGGAACACAGCACATCTTCTCCCACCATTCCGTCAGCGAGACGGACGGTCTGCCACAACAGTTTTTCAAATTCTTCCCGGTACCGGTCTGCCCTGCTCCTGTATCCTGTCTCCCCCGCCGGGAAGCCCGCCTGAAGGAACAAGGCATGTTCCTTCATAATCCTCCCGAAAAATAAATGTGTTTCTAATGATGAGGCAACATATTCTTTCATATTTGTGTATACCTTATTAGTTTAGCGTTCTTTATACTATATGAAAGCGGCGGGGGTTTGGGCTACACTTCGCCCGGTAAAAATAACAGTTATTTACTTTTTTGAAGCACAGACAGACAGGACGTACACACAGTGTCAGAAATCTGACAGGCCAGACTGTTCAGGGTATGCTCTATCCGCCCAAGTGCGGCATCTTTCTCTTCTTCACCGTCAGCCAGAATCTCCAGTTCCAGAAATTCACCAATTCCGCGCACATTATCCGGCCAGTTGGGAACTCCTGCTTCTTTCTCATTGTCTCAAGCACTTCTCCGCATCGATCGCCAGTGTAAACATCAGTATATACAGTACATCACCCGGATTCACGATATCCATATCCAAAACGTTTGCAGGAAAGAAAATTTCCTTATTATACACATTCTAATGCATCGAATGAATCAATATGGTAGAATACAAATATCTCTATTATTTATATTCACTCTAAAAAGAGTTGCCTTATAGCGGTAGGAAAAATCTTATTCCAGAGACATTCTATATTCGTTTTAAGTACCAGGCAAGCAATGACCGACTGGCTAAATTGGCTAAAACAAAGAAATGGCACGAAACTCTGATTGCTTCCAAAGACGCTTTCCATCACCAAGTCGGGCAGATGAATGAAACATGTGAGCAGATTAAGCAACACTTAGTTGATACGAATAGCGTTGTGAAAAAAGGGATGTCTGGTATGTTCAAAAATAGCTTTGATTAATTTAACCTGTTGTGCTAGTTAAAATAAGAAACTCCAACAAAA
>DWUT01000100.1 GCA_019120615.1 Candidatus Mediterraneibacter norfolkensis | reverse complement strand
TGTATGGGAAAAAAGCGTACGGAAGTTACGCGGGAGATGCCCCGGAAAGCTGCGAAGAAGATAATGGAGGAAAAAGTGTCGGTGAAGAGGATTCTCCAATGGCATCCGGCATTTTGCGCAGGGATGCAGATTGAATTGGAAGAAGCAGCCGGGGATCTGACATTTGAAAGAGAGCATCAGCTTGGAAGAAAACCGAAGCAGATTGATCTTCTGATCATTAAAAAACAAGGAAGTCGGAGAATCAGGAAAAATATAGGAAGGATTTTTCGCGGGCATAATATCATGGAGTATAAAAGTCCGACGGATACTTTGAGCGTAGACGATTTTTACAGAGTGTACGGCTATGCATGTTTTTACAAATCGGATGTAAGAAATTCAGAAAGTATTGGCATTGAAGATTTAACAATCACTTTTGCCTGCCATAGGTATCCGGAAAAACTTTTTCGTCATCTGAAAGAGAAAAGAAAATTCTCGATTCAGAAAATGGAAGAAGGAATTTATTATATTATCGGGGATTACATACCGATTCAAATTCTTTTACTAAACAGACTTTCGGAAGAAGAGAATCTTTGGTTGAGAAATCTGACCGATCATCTGGAAGGAGAGATACAGGCGGAGCGACTTGTAAGAGAATATTGTAAGCATAAAGATAATACGCTGTATCAAGCAGTAATGGATATTATAATTCGAGCAAATCGGCAGCAGTTTGAGGAGGCGAAAAATATGTGTGATGCATTAAAGGAATTATTTGCAGAAGAATTGCAGGAGAATTATCGGGCAGGAGAAGATAAGGGACGCAAAGAATTTGGCAGGCTTGTTCTGAAACTGGCAGAACTGGGAAGGACGGATGATATTATTAAGGCAGCAGAAAACCCGGAATATCAGGAACAGTTGCTAAGGGAACTGGGAGTGTAGAAATACCGTCCGTCTGCCGAGCAGCAGCTCGAATCCGCCTGACGGCTCCTTCTCGCTGTATGGCGTCCGCCATATACTAAAAAGAAGCCTGAATGCCATATTTAAGCGAGCTTATATGACATCCCGGCTTCTTTTTACTGCACGGCAGACTGGTTGATTACAGCTCACCCGCGCCATTCGCAAAACGCACCTGCGGTGCTCCCCGCTGCTGCGCAGCTACTTTGCTCATGAGCGGGCGCTCCCTTCGTGAAACGACGCCCCGACAAATCCTTATGCAAGCATAAATTTGTCAGGGCATCGCCTCACGAGTGAGCTGTAATCAACATATCCTCGGTAGTTGTATTCCGGTTAGTTTGGATAGGATGCGGCGGCCTCCGATGGGGGTTTTCAGGAGGACTTTGCCGGGCATTTCTTCGGTGACGGTTCCGATGCGGGCGGCGTTTTCGCCGCCGGGGACGTTATGGAGCGCTTCCAGGATGTCCTCTGTGGCGGAGGGATCGCAGACGAGCAGCATCCGTCCTTCGCAGGCACAGTAGAGCGGATCCAGTCCCAGCATGTCGCAGGCTGCCTCAACGGCAGGCTCGATGGGAATTTCGTTTTCCTTCAGTTCGATGGAGAAGGGCATTCCCTCTGTGAATTCGTTCAGGGTGGTGGCGACGCCGCCCCGGGTGGGATCCCGCAGGATCCGGACCGCGCCGCTTTCTGAGCCGGCAGTTGCAACGGCAGCGTCAAGGGCTGCTGCGGAGATGCGGTGCAGGGGCATACAGTCAGAACGCAGTGGGTTATCTTCGCTGAGGAGACCTGAACGTGCCATCATGACTGCGGCGCCGTGGCACCCGACAGTTCCGCTGACGATCACATCGTCTCCCGGACGGATGGCAGCTTTCCCGGGAAGATCAGTCCGCTGAAATCCGATGCCGGCGGTGTTGATATAGATCCCGTCGCCTTTTCCGGCGTCCACTACCTTGGTGTCACCGGTGACGATGGATACGCCTGCCTTTTTGACTTCTTCCGCGATGGAGGCAACGATCTGCCGGAGGTCGGAGAAGAGAAATCCCTCCTCGAGAATGAAGGACAGGCTTAAGTATTTCGGAATGCCGCCTGCCATGCACACGTCGTTTACCGTGCCGCAGACCGAGAGTTTTCCGATATCTCCGCCGGGGAAGTTCCAGGGAGATACGACAAAGCTGTCGGTAGAAAATACCAGTTTTTTACTTCCATCGAGGAGCGCTCCGTCTCCGAGCTGAGAGAGTGCCGGATTGTCAAAAGCGGGGACCAGCAGGGACTCGATCAGTTCTGAAGTTTTCAGTCCCCCGCTTCCGTAGTCCAGTGTGATTCTGTCGTTCATTTTCTGTCATGTCTCCTTCCTGATGTTTTATAGACTTATCCCATATTGAAATGCCGCAGCACAGGCGCCTTCTCCGGATACCATGCACGGTCCCACCGGATTTTCCGGGGAGCAGACTGTCCGGAACAGAGGACAGTCAGAGGGGCTTAAGACCCCGCGGATGACCTGGGCGCAGCGGCAGCCCGGGATTTCCTTCTCATCCGGGAGATGGAGAGAGAATTTCCTCCAGGCATCCCAGGGGGAATATTCTTCCCGCAGAGCGAACCCGCTCCCTTCGATCCTTCCCAGCCCCCGCCAGTCTGATACGGCGGGACGGAAGACTTTATCCATGATCGCCAGGGCAGCGGGATTCCCTTCCGGCTTTACCAGACGGGTATATTCGTTCTTCAGTTCGGGACGCTTTGCGGCAAGCATCTGCATAAGGCTCAGGACGGAATACAGAAGATCCGCCGGCTCAAATCCTGCCACGATTCCGGGAAGCCCGTAATCCTCCGGAAGGAAGGAAAACGCGTCGGAGCCGATGACAGCCGCCACATGTCCGGGACAGAGAAAGCCGTTCACTGAGAAGTCCTCCGCCTCGATCAGGGAGCGCAGAGCCGGTTCTGTTTTTTTCAGAAGACACAGAACGGAGAAATTCTCAAGTCCCAGGCGGGACGCTTCGAGGACGCATGCTCCGGTGCCCGGCGCAGTGGTCTCAAAACCCACGCCGAGGAAGACTACTTCCAGTTCCGGATGTCCCTGAGCGATCCGGATGGCGTCCATGGGCGAGTAGACGGATTCCACATTTCCACCCAGCGCTCTTCGGGAGAGCAGATTGTCTCCCTGGCGGGAACCGGGAACGCGGAGAAGGTCGCCGTAGCTGGTGATCAGGACGCCGGGAGTCTGGGACAGATCCAGAATCATGTCGATTACATTGGCGGGTGTGACGCAGACTGGGCAGCCGGGACCGGAGAGGAGCCGGACGGAATCCGGCAGTACGGTCTTCAGACCGCTCCGGGCGATCGCCATGGTGTGGGTCCCGCAGATCTCCATCAGGCGGACTGGACCGGTAAGGGCGGATAACTCCCGGATCTTTTCCAGGACCGCCTCCGCGTCTTTCGGATTTTTAAACTCTTTTTCACAGAGCATTTTTGATCTCCTCCAACAGTTCCAGATTTTCCAGGGCTTCCTTTTCCGACAGCTTTTCGATGGCAAACCCTGCGTGGACCATGACGTAATCCCCGGGTTTTGCATCCTGGATAAAGTCGATCCGTATATTCTGGGTCAGTCCGCCTGCTTCGCACCCGGCAGACTGACCGTCGATTGTCTTAATCTTCATTGGCATTGCTAAACACATGATTCATACTCCTTTTCTTCTGCGCGATGGCGAGCTGCCCCAGGCTGATCCCCTCGTCATTTGTTGAGACCTGTCTGTGGGTGTATACGGAGAATCCGTTCTCTTCCAGCAGACCGGAGACGCCGGTCAGGAGAAAACGGTTCTGGAACACGCCCCCGGAGAGGATTACAGGCTTCCGGTCCGGGTTCAGGGAGAGACACTGGTCAAGAGCCATGCAGCACAGGGTTGACATAAATCGCAGAGAGATCCTGCCTGCGTCGACACCTTTCTCAAGGTCGTTTACGATCCCTCTTGTCAGCGGTCTCAGATCGAAGGTTCTGATTCCGTTCACGTCATAATATTCCCGGGGATAAGACAGATCCGTCATTGCCATGGAAATCTGTCTGCCCGGGGATCCCGCAGCGTCTGTCGTTTCAACGGCGTTTATCGATTCAGCTATCGTTTCAACCGGGGAGAGCGCCTCCACCAGCGCAGCCCCTTCTCCTTCATAATCTGCATCGATTCTCCCAAGGATCAGCGCACACACTCCGTCAAAGAGCCGGCCGATGCTGCTGGCAGCAGGGTGACTTCCGGATGAGAGAAGGAAATCCATCGCTTTCCGTTTTTCTTCGGGAAGAGGGATGAGGGAGGAATCTGTGATCCCGGCGTCCCGTACAAGGGAGAGTCCGATCCTGCCGATCTCCCGGATCGCCCTGTCTCCGCCCGGAAGAAGGATCGGACGGATACTCCCCTTCCTGGTAAAAGCGGTCAGATCTCCTTCCAGGAACTCTCCGCCCCAGATCGTCCCGTCTGTTCCAAGACCGGTCCCGTCCCAGACGATGCCGAAACAGGGCTGGTCCAAGCGGTTGTCCGCCATGCAGGAAGCCATGTGTGCCCAGTGATGCTGGACCTTCAGCAGGGGAAGGGAATCTCTGCGGGACGCGTCGGCGGCTTCCCGGGAGGCGAGATAGTCCGGGTGGAGATCGCAGACATACAGAGAGGGCTTCAGCCGGAAGAGACGGCAGTAAGTCTCAAGTGACTCACTGTAATGTGCCAGTGTCTCCGCGTTTTTCAGATCCCCGATGTGGGGACTTAAGAAGACGTGGCTGCCTTTCCCAAGAGCGAAGGAAGCCTTTTGTTCCGCGCCGAAGGCGAAGATCCCGTCTGCGTCCTTTTCTGTGCTTCCGGTCAGGGGGACGGGACGGGGGACATAGCCCCGGCTTCTCCGGTAAAAATAGGGCTGCCCTTTCCACTCCGCGATGAGGGAATCGTCGCAGCGGTTCCGTATCCTGCGGTCATGTAGTAGAAATCCATCCGCCACGTCTTCCAGTGACCGGAGCGCCTCGTCGTTCTCCGTGATCACGGGACAGCCGGGCACGTTGCCGCTTGTCATGACGACAGCATCAGGTCCCCCGTGTGTCCCATCGAGAAGGAGCATATGGAGGGGCGTATAGGGCAGCATGACCCCGAGACGGGGACTGAAGCTCAGTTCTTTAAAACATTCCCGGTCCTTCTTTGCCAGGAGGACGATGGGATGGGCCGGATCTGTCAGAAGCTTCTCTTCTTCAGGGGTGATAATGCAGAGCCGGTGGACCGTTTCCAGGGAACGGCACATGATTGCCAGCGGTTTTTTGGCGCGGTGTTTCCTATTCCTGAGACGGATCACAGCTTCCGGATCTTCCGCATTGCAGGCAAGATGGATGCTGCCGATCCCCTTCACGGCAAGGAACTTTCCATCCCGAAGGAGCTCCTGAGAGAGCCGGAAGGCATTCTCCCCATAAACGGCGCTGCGGTCAGGAACAGTGCTTCGGCCATAAACAGCGCTGCAGTCAGGAGCAGTGCCGCAGGGGGGGGCTGTGTCTGAACCGGGTACAAAGAATACCTGAGGACCGCATTCAGGGCAGCAGTCCGGCTGGGCGTGATACCGCCGGTCGCGGATATTGTGGTATTCTTTTTCACACTCATTGCACATCTGGAACTCCCTCATCACCGTGCGTTCCCTGTCATAGGGAAGAGACTCGATAATGGTATACCGGGGGCCGCAGTTTGTGCAGTTGATAAACGGATAGCGGTACCTCCGGTCCGAGGGAGTGTACAGTTCTTTTGCGCATTCCGGGCAGATGGCGATATCCGGTGAGATGAGAGTGGAGCCCGGATCGGAAAAACTCTCCCGGATCGAGAAACCGGAAAAGTCATCCGAAGGATCGGCTGCGAGGGGAACGCTCTCCGGGGAGGGAAAAACACCGGACCTGATGCCGGCTTCCGGATCCTCCGGGACGGTCTCCACCCGCTCGACCACTGCCATAGGCGGGGGTGAATTTTTTACGGCGTCTGTGAACTGTTCCAGAGAGCAGGGATCGCCCTCGAGAGAACCTTCCAGTCCGGAGGAAGTGTTGCGTACCCATCCACGGATCTGATACTGCTCTGCTAGTCGGTGGAGAAAAGGGCGGAATCCGACGCCCTGAACGATCCCTTCTATATAGATATGGACGCGGGGATCCTGTTTTCCCTGCTCCGGCAGACCGGTGCTCCTGTCCCGCGGATTCCTGCTTCTGTCGCTCATGCTCCGGCTTTCCCTGCTGTCTCAGCTTTTTCGGCAATGAATGCCGCCAGCTCTTTGATGCCGTCGCCGCTGCGGCTGCTTACCCGGAAAAGCGGTGCGCCGGGATTGACTGTTTCATAGTTGGAGCAGATCCGCTCTTCGTCGAAGTCAAAGTAGGGCAGCATGTCATATTTGTTCAGGACAAGGCAGTCCGTATCGGTGAACATCAGAGGATATTTCTCAACCTTGTCGTCGCCTTCGGGGATGCTCAGCAGTGTGATGCGGAGGGACTCTCCGATCCGGAATTCAGCGGGGCAGACAAGATTTCCGATATTTTCCACAAAAATAAGATCCAGGTCTTCCAGAGGAAGCTCCGGAAGAATGTGCTGGATGCTCATGGCTTCAATGTGGCAGGCCCCGTCCGTGTTGAGCTGGACCGCAGGGATCCCCAGCTCCGCGATTCGGTCGGCGTCTGCTTGTCCGGCGATATCTCCCTCGATGACTCCGATGCGGAAACGGTCCCGGAGAATGCCGATCAGGGAAGTGATCAGGCTGGTCTTTCCCCCTCCGGGGCTTCCCATCACATTGATCATACATATATTATGAGAGGCAAGTTCTGTTTTGACGTCCTCGCTGACATCCTCATTCCAGTCCATGATCTGATGCAGTACTTTTATTTCCATTGATGTCTACCTCCATGCTTTTGATATAAAATTCTTTCCCGGACAGGATCTTGAGGCTGAGACCGCCGCAGTGGGGGCATGAAAGATGATGAGGGGTGATCTCTCCTTCCATCCCGCAGTCACGGCAGAGCACTTTCACAGGGAGAAATTCCGCTTCGATCTGTGCGCCCTCTGCGATCGTTCCCTCGGAAAGCATGTCCAGATAGAGCTGGATACAGTCCGGGACAATGCCCCTGAGCTGACCAATGCACAGGCGGATCGTGCGGATCCGCGAGGCATTCTGAGCTTCAGCCTCCCGGATACAATGATCAAGCAGATGTTCTGTGATACTCAGTTCGTGCATACTGACTCCTCCCATAAAAATCCTGTTCGAAATAACATATAAATACAAATTTCAACATTCTACATTGTAGCACATTTCACAAAAAAGAAAACAGAAAATGATGTTTTGCTATTGTAAAATTTTGAAATCAGGATTACATTAGATATGAGTGGTTTTTAGCCATTGTGAATTTATACTATAAGAGAGGAAGGGCGGATTTATGACAATGATACCATTTCTTATCGGAATTCCGGCGGTGTTTGCACTGATCTTCCCCTTTGTCAGAGACCAGAAGGCAAGAGGGATTATCGTGTATACAGGTGCCGGAGTCATTATGCTCACAACGGTCGTATTCATAGTCCGTTGGATTACAGACGGTGCCCGGGTGCTGATGCTTTATCCCGAGACAGAACTCGTGGACCATCTGATGTCTGTGGGGGATGTTGTTCTGATGTGCCTTATTATTTATATGGGAGTAAAGTACCGGAGGATCGTCCCGATCCTGCTTTCTGCGGCACAGACGGTGCTTCTTCTGTATACAGAGTTCACAACCGAGCTCGCTGAGAGACAGCCTCACATGATGGTGGACTGGTTTACGGTTCTGATGTTTATCATCATCGCTTTTATCGGCGGATTCATCTGCATTTATACAGTGGGATACATGAAGGGATACCATTCCCATCATGAGGAGGTACAGGACAGGCAGCCGTTTTTCTTTTCCATGCTGTTTCTGTTCCTGGCGGCAATGTTCGGACTTGTGCTCTCTCAGAATATGATCTGGATGTATTTTTTCTGGGAGATCACCAGTGTCATCTCGTTTTTGATGATCGGATATACCAGGTCGGAGGAGGCGGTGAACAACAGCTTCTGTGCCCTGTGGATGAACCTCCTGGGCGGTCTTGGATTTGCGGTCGCCATCGCGTGGATGGCGAAAGTGAACGGTACGGTACAGCTCCTCGACATTGTCAGTGTGGGTGCGATGCTTCCGCTGATCTGCCTGGCCCTTGCCGGACTGACCAAATCAGCGCAGCTGCCTTTCTCTACCTGGCTTTTGGGCGCTATGGTGGCTCCGACGCCGTCCAGCGCGCTGCTCCACAGCGCGACGATGGTGAAGGCGGGGGTGTATCTGCTGCTCCGGATTTCCCCGGCATTCCAGGGAAACCTGGTGGGGATCCTGGTGTCCAGTATCGGAGGGTTTACTTTTATCATGGCAAGTATGATGGCGATCGCCCAGAATGACGGGAAGAAAGTCCTTGCCTTCTCTACTATATCCAACCTGGGACTGATCGTGGGATGTGCAGGGATCGGCGCGGAGGAGACGGTCTGGGCGGCAGTCTTCCTCATGATCTTCCACTCGGTCAGCAAGTCCATGCTGTTCCAGTCCGTCGGCGCCACGGAGAACACGCTTGGCTCCAGGGATATCGAGGATATGCACGGTCTGATCATCCGGGTGCCGAAACTGGCCTACATAATGGGAATCGGGATCGCCGGTATGTATCTGGCGCCCTTCGGGATGCTGATCTCGAAGTGGGTGGCGCTGAGAGCGTTCGTGGATTCCGGAAACTTTATCCTTGTGCTCTGTATTGCGTACGGCAGCGCCTCGACCATGTTCTACTGGACGAAATGGCTGGCAAAGCTGCTGTGCTATCACATTCCGAGAGAAAAGGTAAAAGATGTGACAAGAAAAGACGAGTATGTATCCATGATCTTCCATGCGGCGACCATGCTCCTGCTCTGTCTTCTGCTTCCGCTGGTGGCGATATGGGTGGTTAACCCCATCGTGCAGGAACTGTTCGGGAACGCGAAGGACGTCATTTCCATGAGCGTGCTGACGACTATGGCGATCATGCTTGTCTCCATCTTTATCGTGCCGGTGGTCATGTTCTTTATCAGCCGGCGTTCCCACAGAGAACTCGTGCCGATCTACATGAACGGGATCAACGAAGGGGACAACCGGTTCTTTACCAACAGTTTTGGCGGACAGGAGCACCTGTACCTGAGCAACTGGTATCTGCGGTTTGAATTCGGAAGACGGCATCTGCGGATCCCGTCTATTATCATTGCGGCGGCCGCGCTTGTGCTTGGATTCTGTATTGTGATCGGAGGTGCTGTAGTATGAGACCGGTAATTTTTGTTCTTGCATATCTGATCTTCGCTCCGTTCGTTGGTGCGCTGCTGGACGGGATCGACAGGATCATCAGCGCCCGGATGCAGCGGAGAAAAGGTCCCAGTATCCTTCAGCCGTTTTATGATCTGGGAAAACTGTTTTCGAAGGAAATGATCGCGGTTAATAACGTGCAGCTCCTTCTGAACTTAAGTTATCTGGTGATCCTGATGATCGCAGGTTCCATGCTCTTTGCCGGAGCGGACCTTCTGATGGTCCTGTTTATCTTAAGTACGGCGGACATGTTTTTGATCATGGCAGCTTCCAGCGATTCTTCGCCTTATGCGAACATGGGAGCCAGCAGAGAGATGCTTCAGATGATGGCTTATGAACCTCTGACGCTCCTTGTGGCGGTGGGATTCTATCTGACCACAGATTCCTTCCAGGTGTCGGATTTTATCACCCGCGAGTACAGTGCGGTGATCTGGATGCCGGGGCTTCTGTTCGGATTCATGTTCACAACAGCGATCAAATTCAGAAAGTCCCCCTTTGATCTGTCTACGAGCCATCATGCGCATCAGGAGATGGTCAAGGGGATCACGACAGAGATGTCCGGTACTACGCTGGCTATCATGAATATAGCGGAGTACTATGAGATGATACTGCTTCTGGGAATCTTCTTCCTGTTCTTTGTGAACAGTACCTGGTGGAGCTGGATCGTGGCGTTTGTGATCTGTGCGGTGATCTTCTTCATGGAGACGCTCTGGGATAATGTGAGCGCCCGTGTGAAATGGAAGATGCTGCTCTACAGCTGCTGGGTCGTGACTCTGGTAGCCGGAGGCGTGAACATACTGATCCTGATGTTGATCAAGTAAATGGGAGGAAGGTCTGTTATGAATAAAGTTTCAAAATCACCGTGGCTGCTCCACTATGACGCGAGCAGCTGCAACGGATGCGATATCGAAGTGCTGGATTGCCTGACTCCGAAGTATGATATCGAGAGGTTCGGGATCATCAATACGGGAGACCCCTTTCAGGCGGATATCCTGCTGATCACCGGCGGGGTCAACAGCCAGACCGAGAGCGTGGTAAAACAGCTCTACAGCCAGATGCCGGAACCTAAGGTCGTTGTGGCAGTCGGGATCTGCGCCTGTACGGGAGGCATTTTTAAGGAATGTTACAACATAAAAGGCGGGATCGATACCGTGATCCCGGTGGACGTCTATGTGCCGGGCTGCGCGGCGCGCCCGGAGTCGATCATCGACGGTGTGGTCAAAGCACTGAAAGTGCTGGATGAGAAACAGGCGGCGATGAAGAAAGACGGGAGGTGACAGAGATGGATGGGAAAAATGAGATAAGGAAGATCTCTCTGGCGGGATTCTTCCCGGCAGTGGTGGCAATGAAAGCAGAAGACTGGAGACTGGTCCAGATCTGCGCCGTTACCGTGGACGATGGATATGAGATGAGTTATTCTTTCTGCAAGGGATATGATATGGTCACTCTCAGGCTGGAAGTGGAAGAAAATGAGGAGATCGCGAGTATCACGCATATCTATCCGTGCGCGTTCCTTCAGGAGAATGAGGCGGAGGAGCTTTTCGGAGTAAAGATCGGGCACATTGAGCCGGATTATCACGATAAGCTGTACCGGATCGATGAGGAAACACCATTTAAGAAAAAGGAGTAGAAAGCAATGGCTAAAAGAAGTATTGTACCGTTCGGTCCTCAGCATCCTGTCCTGCCGGAGCCGGTCCACCTGGATCTTGTGCTGGAGGATGAGACTGTGGTGGGTGCGATCCCCAGTATCGGTTACATCCACAGAGGACTTGAAAAACTGGTTGAGAAAAGAGATTTTAAACAGTATCCGTATGTCGCGGAAAGGATCTGCGGGATCTGCAGCTGCGGACACGGTCTGGGATACTGTATGGCAGTAGAAGAGATCATGAATATCCAGGTGCCGGAACGCGCCAATTATCTGCGGACGATCTGGGTGGAGATGAGCCGTATCCACAGCCATCTCCTCTGGCTCGGACTGCTTGCGGATGCCATGGGATTTGAGAGCCTGTTCATGGAGAGCTGGCGCCTCAGAGAGAAGATTCTGGACATGTTTGACGAGACGACAGGAGGAAGGATCATCCATTCTGTCAATCTGGTGGGAGGCGTGCAGAGAGATATGGACAGCACTATGCTGAACGATATCCTCCATGCCATCAAAGACATTGAGAGCCAGCTGAAGCCGATCATCAGTACGTTTCTTCAGGATTATACAGTTCAGAGCCGTCTGAAAGGAGCGGGCGTGCTGAGCAGGGAAGATGCGATTTCTCTTGGAGCCGTAGGACCGATGCTGAGAGCCAGCGGAGAGCCTTATGATGTAAGGATGCTGGGATACGGAGCGTATAAGGATCTGTCTGTGGAACCGATCATATCGACAGACTGTGATTCCTATGCGAGATGTGAGGTTCGCCTCAAAGAGCTGCTTCAGTCCTTTGATCTGATCCGTGAGGCGATCGGCAAGATCCCGGACGGACCTGTCAGCGTTCCGGTAAAAGGAAATCCTGCCGGAGAGTATTTCGTCCGGATCGAGCAGCCCAGAGGGGAAGCAATCTACTATGTAAAGGCAAACGGGACGAAGTATCTCGACCGATTCAGGCTCCGTACTCCGACTACAAGCAATATCCCGCCTATGGTCGAGATGCTCAAGGGATGTCAGCTGGCGGATGTGCCGATCCTGATTCTTACCATAGACCCGTGCGTGAGCTGTACGGAACGATAGGCAGCGGAGGAGTGATAGCATGGAAAGAACAAGATTTTTTACATTTACCCGCAGGATCATAGGCAACCTTTTCCGGAAGCCGGCCACAGTCGGATATCCCTATGAGCCTGTCGAATATCCGGAACGGATGCGGGGGCATGTGGAGATAAAAATAGAAGACTGCATCACCTGCGGTCTGTGCGCGCGCTCCTGTCCGTCACAGGCGATACAGGTTGACCGGAAGGCGGGAACATGGACCATAAACCGGTTTGACTGCGTCCAGTGCGGAGCCTGTGTGCGCGGATGCCCGAAAAAATGTCTTTTTATGGCAAAGGGCTATACCGAGCCGGATGTGACCAAGAAGAGCGATACATACACAAAGCCCCATGATGAGGAGAAGGAAGGAAAACGCGGAGAAGAAAAGCCGGTCATGGATGTGACGAAATGCATGTACTGCTCGCTCTGCGCGAAGAAATGTCCCCAGGGAGCGCTTGAGGTGAACCGGAAGGAACTGGTCTGGAAGGTGGACAGAGAGAAGTGCATCGGCTGCGCGGTCTGCGCACTGATATGTCCGAAAAAAGCGATCCATATGGAAAAAGGATAGAAAAAGAAGAGAAGAAAGAGATGAGAGGATGGAATCCGGAAGATGGATTTCCGTCCTCTTTTTGTGCGATAAGCACGGAAACAGACGAAAATCTTGAAAACGTGGTAAAATGGTTACATAAAAATCTTGAAAACGTGATAAAATGATTGTATAAAAATCTTGAAAACGTGGAGGAGACAAATTTGAAAAGAAAAATATACGATAAGTTCCTTGAATGGAAGCGGGAAAGTGCAGGAAAAACAGCTCTTTTGATCGACGGCGCGAGACGTGTCGGGAAAAGTTATATAGTCGAAGCGTTTGCAAGAGCAGAATACAAATCTTATATAATGATCGATTTCAATAATACTCCGGATGAAGTAAAGGAGCTGTTTTATACCTATCTGAATGATCTGGATAACTTTTTTATGTATCTGTCAGCATTTTATAATGTGAAGCTCTATAAACATAATTCCCTGATCATCTTTGACGAGGTACAGATGTTTCCGAGAGCAAGAGCGGCAATAAAATATCTGGTAGCTGACGGACGTTATGATTATATGGAAACAGGCTCCCTCCTTTCGATAAAAAGAAATGTGCAGGATATAGTGATCCCGTCAGAAGAGAGGCATATACGGATGTATCCTATGGATTTTGAAGAATTCCTGTGGGCTGTTGGGAACCAGACTATGATGCCTTTTATTGCAGCATGTTTTGAGAAGAAGCAGCCACTGGGACAGGCACTTCACAGAAAGGCAATGGATTATTTTCGTCAGTATATGATCGTAGGGGGAATGCCGCAGGCAGTTGCCGAATACTCAGAATCCAGAGATTTTGACAGAGTGGATCGGATCAAACGTGATATCCTGACACTTTATCGGGCAGATGTTTCAAAATATACGGAAGGATATGAAAGAAAGGTAGAAAGTATTTTTGATGAGATCCCGGCTCAACTGAGCAGACATGAGAAAAAATTCCGGCTTGCGTCTATAAGCCGGGAAGCAAGGCTGAGAGAATACGAGGATGCTTTTGCCTGGCTGGATGATGCCATGATCATCAATACCTGCTATAATTCTACAGAACCAAACGTCGGTCTGCGCATGAATATGGACAGAATGACGATGAAATGTTATATGGCAGATACAGGGCTGCTGATCAGCCATGCGTTTGATGAGAATGGTCTGGTATCAGAGGAAATATACAGGAAGCTTCTGTTTGATAAGCTGGAGATCAATAAAGGGATGATCCTGGAGAATATTGTTGCTCAGATGCTTACATCATCAGGATATAAGCTTTATTTTTACTCTAATCCGTCAAGAGAAGATTCCGAGGCGAGAATGGAGATAGACTTTTTGCTTGCCAAGAGCAAAGTGACGAGCCGGCATAATATCTCTCCAATAGAAGTGAAGTCGGGGAGTAATTATACTATCAGTTCTCTTAACAAGTTCCGCAGAAAATACAGGGAGCAGATGCATACTGCGTATGTGATCCACAAAAATGACCTGAAGACAGAGAATGAGATTATCTATCTCCCTGTATATATGGTCCCATACCTGTAAACAAATGGTTGGGTGTGACCTGCAAAAAGTAAATGTATCCAATCTCCTGCCAGACAGGGGAAAAGATTGACTTTGCATGCCGGATGCGATACTGTATTAAGTGAATAATACAATGGGAGGGCGAAACAGATGATCGCGATCTTACTTGCAATACTGATCTTCTTTCTTTTCCTGGAATTTAACCGGCTGCTGTCACTCAGATCCTGGAAGAAGAAAGTGAAGGAATATATTCGCGGAAAGTTCGGCGCCGTACCGAAGGAGAAAGAGTGGAATGACAAGGTAAAAGGATACTGGCAGCTGGCAGGGGACGACAACGGACTGGATGACGTCACCTGGAACGATCTGTCCATGAATGAAATCTTCAACCGGATCAATAACTGTGATACTTCCGCAGGGGAGGAAATCCTCTACTGGAAACTGCGCAGGAATGATATGGGGGATGATGAGAGAAGCCTTTTTGAGAAGAGAGTGTCCGCCTTTGCCGGAGATGAAACGCTCAGGGAAGAGACAGAGGAGATCCTTTATAACATCGGAAAGGAATCCGCGTCCTACTATATTCCTTCCTATATGGACGGGATCGAGGAATACCGTCCGAAGACCGGATGGGTATGCCGGGGCCTGCAGATCCTGCTCGTTCTTTCTTTGCTCGCCGCTGTGATAACGCAGGCAGATGCGGCGGAACTTGTCTGTCTGGCGGTATGTGTGGTCAACCTGGCCCTTTATATGGTGACGAAGATGAAATATGAGGTTGAGCTGGGCTTAAGCGACCCGGCGATCCAGATCCTGGAGGTGGGGAAGAAGCTGTCTGAGAAGGCGGAGATCCGGGAACTTTTTCCTACTCTCTCTGAAAGAATGAACGGGTTTAGAAAGGTACTCCGGGGATCCCGGTTCCTGCGTACCCAGAGGGCGAACACTGCCACTGGAGATGTAGGGGCGCTGCTGCTGGATCATCTGAATGACAGGAAGATTACCCTTTGCGTTATTGATGAGATCCTCCGGGGGACGAACACCGGAGAGCGGATACGTGCCTCCCGCGCGATCCTGGAATATCTGGCGGGAAAGAACTGCATTCCTCTGATCGCATCCCACGACAAGGAACTGACAGTACTTCTGGACAGACTGTATGATAACTACCATTTCAGTGAGGAGATGGGAGAGGATGATATTTCCTTCAGTTATAAGATCATGAGGGGACCGGCAACGTCGCAGAATGCGGTGAAGCTGCTGAAACTCGCCGGATTCCCGGAGGAAATACTGGAAAAGTGCGAAGAGACAGATGAAACACTGGAAAAATCAATGATTTCCTGCTAAAATGGGGAACGTAAATGCAGGAAAGGAGAAAAGACGATGCCAAAATTAAACGAGAACTATCAGAACCTGGAAGAGAGCTACCTGTTTGCAGAGATCGCAAGACGGGTTAAGGTATATGAGGAATCCCATCCGGACAACAAGATCATCCGTCTCGGGATCGGCGATGTGACAAAGCCGCTGACAAAGAAGGTGATCGCTGCACTCCACGAGGCAGTGGATGAGCAGGCAGTGCCGGAGACGTTCAAAGGATATGGCCCGGAGAAAGGATATGATTTCCTCAGAAATGCCATCTCTGATTATTATAAAAGAAACGGCGCAGATGTGGATCCGGATACGATCTTCATCTCCGACGGAGCAAAGAGTGATACAGGAAATATCACAGACCTGTTTGCAAAGGACAATGTAGTGCTGGTGCCGGATCCGGTATACCCGGTATATGTGGACACAAATATGATGGATGGAAGAAAGATCGTCTACATGAACGGAACGGCGGAGAACAACTTCCTGCCCATGCCGGACGATTCTGTAAAGGCAGATATGATCTATCTGTGTTCCCCGAACAACCCGACAGGAGCATGCTATAACAAAGAGCAGCTGAAAGTCTGGGTTGACTATGCGCTGAAGAACGATGCGGTCATTATGTTTGACGCGGCGTATGAAGCGTTTGTCTCCGATCCGGAGCTTCCGAGGAGCATCTATGAGATCGAGGGTGCGAAGAAATGTGCCATCGAGTTCTGCTCTCTGTCGAAGACGGCAGGATTTACCGGAACGCGCTGCTCCTACACTGTGATCCCGAAGGAACTGGTATTTACAGCTTCCAACGGAAAAGAAATGTCCTTAAACGAAATGTGGAACAGAAGACACTCCACAAAGTTCAATGGAACGCCTTATATCGTTCAGCGCGCGGCCGCTGTTGTATTCACAGAAGAGGGAATGTCGGAGTGCATGGAGAACATCGACTACTACAGAGAGAATGCGAAGATCATCGCAGACGTCCTGAAGAAGAAGAACATTCCGTTCACAGGCGGTGTGAATTCACCTTATATCTGGTTCCAGTGCCCGAACGGTATGGAATCCTGGGAGTTCTTTGACTACCTTCTGACACATGCGGAAGTAGTGGGAACACCGGGAGCGGGATTCGGCGAGAACGGAAAATATTTCTTCCGCCTGACTGCGTTCGGACAGCATGAGAGCACAAAAGAAGCCATGAGGAGATTTGACGAGCTGTTTTAGGCCGAACTCTAAAATATAAATTATAAGGGATGTCCACAGATGTGGATGTCCTTTTTTACGGGAAATTTACCTCGCTTTGATATAAAAAAGGCATTTTTCAGGTAGGATAATTAACAATAGTGTACAGTATAGGTAAAAAAAGACGGGAGATAATGATCTATGAAAATTTTTGATATTCTGGGACCGATCATGGTAGGACCATCCAGTTCCCATACTGCAGGAGCGGCAAAAATAGGATATATAACCCGTACCCTGCTTGGAGAGAAACCGGTAAATGCCAGAATTGGTTTGTGTGGTTCTTTCGCCGCAACCGGAAAAGGGCACGGTACAGACAAGGCTGTCATCGCGGGACTGCTTGGGATGAAGCCGGATGATATGAGGATCCCGGAAAGTTTTGCCGTGGCGGAGAAAGAGAAGCTGTCCTTTTCTTTTGAAAGCGTCAGACTTCCGGAAGCTCATCCAAACACGGCGGTGCTTGATGTGACCGGAGATGCGGGAAGGGAGATCACAGTCCAGGCGTCTTCTCTGGGAGGCGGGAGGATAATGATAGAAAAACTGGATGGAACGGAAGTCAGCTTTATGGGAGACTGTCCAACCTTAATCATATGCAATCAGGACAGTCCGGGAGTCGTTTCAGAAGTCACCAGCATACTATCCGGGATAAATGTTAATATCGCTGCTCTGCGCCTTCATCGGGATAAACGGGGAGGAAGCGCTGTGATGGTGATCGAGACAGATCAGCCGGTCGGGAAAGAGTCCATCTCTATGCTGGAACAGCTTGAGGGGATCAGCAGAGTGATATATGTCAACGGGGAGGTAGAATAATGTCCTATAATTCGCTGGAAGAGATCGTATTACGATGTGAACATGAAAAAATACCTTTTTGGAAAGCTGTATTATATTCCGATATAGAAGACAGGGATATTACGGATGAAATGTCTCTTAACAGCATGAAAATAATGTGGCGGGCTATGCGCGGGGCGGGAGCAGAGTATGATGAGAATCTCAGGTCTCCCAGCGGGCTGTCGGGAGGTATGGGAGGACAGATGCAGAAATACGCAGAGAGAGGCGGTACGCTAAGTGGAGAGAGGATGTCCAGAGTTATCGCCCAGGCTCTTCAGATGGGAGAGTCCAATGCGTGTATGCGCCGTATTGTCGCGGCGCCGACCGCCGGTGCGTGCGGCGTCCTTCCGGCCGTGCTCATTCCCCTGGAAAGAGAGGAAGGGATCTCCGAAGATAAAATACTGGAGGCTTTATACACGTCGGCGGGAATCGGGCAGGTTATTGCCTCGAGAGCATTTATATCAGGAGCGGCAGGAGGATGTCAGGCGGAGATCGGTTCTGCGTCAGCGATGGCGGCAGGCGCTCTTGTAAGTGTAAGAGGAGGAGAACCGGAGCAGATCGTAAATGCCGCGGCTATGGCATTGAAAAACCTGCTGGGACTTGTCTGTGATCCGGTTGCAGGATTAGTAGAGGTACCCTGCATTAAGAGAAATGTGATAGGGGCCGTGAATGCGATGTCATGTGCGGATATGGCGCTTGCGGGAATCGAGAGCAGGATTCCTGCGGATCAGGTGATCGACGCTATGAGGGAAGTGGGCAAAAGTATGCATGTCTCTTTGAAAGAAACAGGAGAAGGCGGATTGGCTGGTACACCAGAAGGGAAAAGAATCTGGAAAAGATTACAATAACTTAACATTTTATTGGTGAGTGTTTTACAGGAATTCATTATAATGTACAGTGTTGCTGACTAAAAAACAAATGATAAGTAAAGGGAGGAAGCGATGAAAAGAAGAATTATAAGCACACTGCTTCTTGTATGCATGACAGCTTCACTGGCGGCGGGATGCGGCTCTGCTGAAGCGGCTGAGACTGTTGGCTTAAACAGCATGACATTGGAAGAAATCGAAACTCAGGCCAAAGAAGAAGGTGAACTTGAGTCTGCGGCAATGCCGGATACCTGGGCGAACTGGGGAGAAACATGGCAGGAGTACACTGATCTGTATGGAATTTCTCATGTTGATACAGATATGTCGTCCGCAGAAGAGATCTCGCTGTTTGAAACGGAAGGTGAAGACGCGACAAAGGACATTGGAGACGTCGGACAGGCGTTTGGGCCGGTAGCTGAAGAGCGGGGGGTTACTATGCCTTACAAGACAAGCTACTGGGATTCGATTCCGGATTGGGCGAAGGATGATGACGGGGATTGGATCATAGGATATTATGGAACAATGTCTGTTATCGTGAACAACAAGATTGTGAAGGATACACCGACTTCCTTTGAAGATATCCTGAATGGAGATTATATGGTTGCGGTTGGGGATGTTCAGGCGGCAACGCAGGCGCAGTATGCAGTACTCGCTGCGGCGATCGCCTACGGCGGAGATGAGAGCAATATCCAGCCGGGACTGGATTACTTCAGACAGATTGCGGAACAGGGAAGGCTTGATCTTGGGGAATTCACGCAGGCACGTATAGAAAGAGGTGAAGTTGGCGTGGCATTCCTCTGGGATTTCAACGCTCTGGGGTATAGAGAACAGTTTGTTGAGAATAATCCCGATGCCGACTTCTCTGTATTCATTCCATCTGAAGCATCTATCCAGACCGGATATGCGACGATTATTAACAAATATTCCAAGCATCCGTGTGCTGCGGCTCTGGCCAGAGAGTACATCTTAAGCGATGAGGGGCAGATTAATCTTGCAAAGGGATATGCCACACCGATTAGGGAAGATGTAGAGCTTCCGGAAGATGTTGATTCTAAACTTCTGGATGACAGCCAGTATGTAAATGCGAGAATGGTAGAAGACCAGGATGCATGGGATGAGACGGCAACGACGATTGGAACATTATGGCAGGAAGAGGTCGTAGCTTACGCACAATGATTAAAATCAGGAAATGACAGGGCTGCTGCTGAAAACAGCGGCTCTCTTTATGTAAAGGTGAGGTTGATATGAAAGGACAAAAGAAAACTTACTTACTGGCGCTGGCACCATTTCTTCTCCTGTGTATTCTTTTTGAGATCATCCCGGTGATCTACACAGTCGTCAGAAGCTTTTTCCCGGAAGGGGGAGAGATCGGTTTTACACTTGAAAACTATATCAATATTTTTACGGGGAAATTATATCAGCAGGCGATCATCAACAGTCTGCTGATCTCGATCCTTTCCTCTGTTATCGGTCTGAGCGTAGCTTTTATAGGGGCAAAGGCAGTCCATGAGGAACACGGCAGACTGAAGACCGTATTTATGAGTATCCTGAACATGGTGTCAAATTTCTCGGGAGTGCCGCTTGCATTCGCATATATCATCATGTTCGGGAACATCGGAGTAATGACAATGATCGGAGCGAATTACGGGATCGAGTTTCTGGCGGAATTCCCGCTTTATTCTGTATGGGGGCTGATTCTGATCTATGTATATTTCCAGATACCGCTTTCCACACTGCTCCTGATCCCGGCATTTGATTCGATACGGAAAGAATGGAAGGAAGCAGTTGCGCTTCTCGGGGGCAGTTCGATGACATTCTGGAGAAAAGTAGGGATACCTGTTTTGATGCCGAGTATCCTGGGGACATTTTCTGTCTTGTTTGCAAATGCGCTTGCGGCATATGCTACTGCGTATGCGCTGCTGATGAACAATGTCTCTCTTTTACCGATACGTCTCTCCGAACAGTTTGTCGGAGACATTATCCAGAGACCGGAGTTTGGAAGCGCTATTGCGGTAGTTATGATGGTATTTATGGTACTTGCCATAGGTGTACAGAATAAAATGACGCCAAAGAAAGGGGGAAGCCGCTGATGAACGCACAGAAGAACAAGAAACATATCGGAGCAAAGATCGCGATCGTGGTAATAATAGCGTACCTGCTTCTTCCTCTGGTAATGACTCTGATCTATTCGCTCTTTCGGGAATGGATTGATGTGGTGCCTGGGGGATTTACACTGAGCGCTTATACTGAGCTTTTTACGGATCCGCTGTTCTGGAAGGCGGTGGGGAGGACTGTCATCATTTCTATTGTGCCGATTATACTTTGTACAGTATTTGTACTTCTGGCAATGTATGTTGTAGGCGTATATCATCCGGAGTGGGATAAAATGATCCAGATCCTGTGTACGATTCCATACGCCATACAGGGAGTGATTCTTCCGATCTGTGTGCTGTCGCTGTACAGCGGTGCCCCGGAACCTTTTGGGGACAGAATGTTTATGCTGATCGCAACTTATATGGTAGTGATACTGCCTTATGTCTATCAGGGAATACGCAATAACCTGAACGGAGTCGGTGCGTCCCGCCTGATTGAGGCGGCTCAAATGCTGGGCGCCAGCAGGTTCTATGCCTTTTTTCGTGTTGTAATTCCCAATATTATGAGCGGAGTTACCGTTTCTGTCATGCTTGCCATGGCGATCGTATTTGGCGATTTTGTTATTATTAACACGCTGGCAGGAGGGCGCTTTATGACAGCTCAGATGTATCTGTACGATGTTATGAAAAAGTCCGGACAGAGAACCTGCGCGGTTATTGTTATACTGTTTCTTGTAACACTGATCATCTCGGCGTGCGCCTTTTTCCTGCAGTCGAGGGGAAAAGACGGAAAGGATAGGTAGAGAAAATGGCTTATATAGAATTTAAAAATATTGATAAGTACTATGGTGATAATCACGTTTTAAAGGGGATCAACCTGGAAATAAACAAAGGAGACTTTGTCACGCTGCTTGGACCTTCGGGGTGCGGAAAGAGTACGCTGCTCCGCTGTCTTGCGGGTCTGGAACAGATTTCCGGCGGGCAGATCATGCTGGATGGAGAGGATATAACAAACAAGGATCCCAAAGACCGCAACATAGGAATGGTATTTCAGCAGTACAGTCTCTTTCCGAATATGACGGTGGAAGAGAACCTGTCTTTCGGTCTGAAACTCCAGAAGCTGGATAATTCAGAAATCAGCAGACGTGTGAAAGATGCGATTGATATGGTGGAACTGAAAGGAAAAGAAAAGGAATATCCCGCTAATCTTTCCGGAGGTCAGCAGCAGAGAGTTGCCCTTGCAAGAGGGATCGTAATGCAGCCAAAGGTTCTTCTTCTGGATGAGCCTTTGAGCGCGATCGACGCAAAACTGAGGAAATCTCTTCAGACAAGTATTCGCAGGATACATAAAGAATTAGGGTTTACATCTGTGTTTGTAACACACGATCAGGATGAGGCAATGGTTATGTCAGATGTGATCCATCTGTTCCATGAAGGAAAGATTGAGCAGTCCGGAAGTCCTGTGGAGGTTTATACAAAACCGGTGACGTCGTTTGCGGCAGGTTTTATCGGAAACTACAATATCCTTGACTCCCGGGCAATGGAACTTATAACGGGGAAGAAATGGAAGGATGGGCAGATTGCGATACGCCCGGAGACATTTTTCCTGTCAAGAAACGAGATCACAACAGAAGACTACTGTATGCAGGGGGTTATCACGGATTCGGTTCCCCGGGGGAATGTGCTGCGTTATACGATCAATATAAACGACGTAGAAGTATACGCAGATGTTCTTTTCAGAAGCATATCAATGTATAATATTGGGGACAGACTCAATATCGGTGTTTCTGATCACAACTGCGTACGGCTGTAAGCGGATTGAGATCAGGAGAGAATCGGAACATAGAAAAAGACAAACAGGAATACAGGAAAATTTGATCTGGGACGCAGTGGAAATGAGTTCTGCCACGTCCCGCATCAGCAGGAGGGAAAATGGAGAAGATGACGATTCGGGGATTTTCGGAAAAAGGGAGCTGGTATAAAGGCAATCTGCACAGCCATACGGTGAATTCTGACGGAAGACTTACTCCGGAGGAAGCGGTAAAACTGTTCAGGAAACACGGGTACCATTTTCTGTGTTTTTCAGAGCATGACAAATATACGGATTATAGGGAACAGTTTGACTGTGAGGAATTTATTATACTTCCCGGACTGGAGGCGTCCGCAGTCCTTTATGAGGGAGACGGTTCAGGACGCAAAAAGAAAGTACACCATATCCACGGGATACTGGGAACGGAGGAAATGGTAAGGAATGCCTCCATGCCGTTATATGAGCACAATGAGCTCCATCCGGTGCTGAAATATTACGGAGAGTGGGACGGCGCGGCTGTGGCACAGGAGCTTGCAGACGAAATGCTAAAGAGGGGAATGATAGCAACTTACAATCATCCGATCTGGTCACGGGTGAGAGAATCGGAGTTTATCAACACAAAAGGAATCTGGGCGCTGGAGATCTTTAACTATAATACAGTGAATGAGAGCAACACAGGGTATGACGAGACATACTGGGATGTGATGCTGCGCGAAGGAAAAAAGGTTTTCGGATTTGCGTCAGATGACAACCATAACGAGGGGCTGTTTGACGACGCCTGTGGAGGATGGATCGTTGTAAAGGCGGAAAAGCTGACGCATGAGGACATCGTTCAGAATATGCTTTCCGGAAATTATTATTCGTCATCGGGGCCGGAGATCTATGACTGGGGGATCCGCGGCGGAGTGGCATATGTGAAATGCAGCGATGTTTATCGGATCGACTTTATAGCAGGTAATGACATCAATGACGGAACTTCCTGTGTGTGTGGTTCCTGCGATGAGACGATCGATCATGGAGAGTATGAACTTAAAGGCCACGAGACATATGTGCGGGTAAAATGTACAGATAAAAATGGAAAAACCGCATGGAGCAATCCTGTTTTTCTGAGGAGTCCTCTGTTATAATAGAAAAGGAATGAAAACGGGAGGAAACGATATGATACAGAGCGACTGCCACATGCATACAGAATTTTCATCAGACAGTGAAGCCCCGGTAAGGAGCATGATCGAGGGCTCAATACAGAAAGGACTACGTGAAATCTGTCTTACGGATCACTACGACAAAGATTACCCGGAAGTGCCGGACATCGAAGGAATCCCATTTGTCTTTGACCCGGAGGAATACTGCCGGACGCTTGCCGGACTAAAAGAGGAGTACAGGGACCGAATCACGATCCGTACCGGGATCGAGATCGGACTGCAGCCCCATCTGGGCGGTTTTTACAGGGGACTGACAGAGAAGTATCCTTTTGACTTTGTCATTGGTTCGGTCCACCTTGTACACGGTCTTGACCCCTATTATGGAGAACTCTTTGAGGGGAGGACGGATGAGGAGGCATATGCGGAGACGTTCCGGGAGACCCTGACGGATCTGGAAGCCATCAAAGATTTCGATGTTCTGGGGCATATCGACTATGTGGTGCGCTACGGAAGAGAGAAGGAAAAGCATTATTCTTACCGGAAGTTTGCGGATGAGATTGATGCGGTCCTGAAGAAAGTCATCGAGATGGGGAAAGGAATCGAACTGAATACCGGAGGATTCAAATACGGACTTGGGTTCTGCAATCCCCACCCTGACATAATAAAACGGTATCATGAGCTGGGCGGAGAGATCATTACAGTGGGCGCTGACGCCCACAAGCCGGAGCATATCGCCTATGATTTTGACAAGGCGGAGGAGATACTGAAAGAATGCGGTTTCCGATATTACACGGTATTTGAGAGGAGAAAACCAGTTTTTCGAAAGCTTTAGGGAATAAAAGGCATAAAAATATCCCCCGGAGCTGAGGAAGGAGAAAGTGTACTTCAGCCCCCGGGGGATATGTTTGACGTCTCATCTCTTAAGGCTTTGTCAGAGCCCTTTCATGATATTCCGAACGACCTGATCCTGGATCTGGTCGTTTTTTTCATTCTGCACGCGGTAATCCGCATATCTGGCGCACATGTAAAGGTAATCGGAAAGACGGTTTACATACTGCATTGCTCTGGCGTCAGCGCCGTAGTTCTGCTCCACCTTACGGAACCGTCTCTCAGAGCGCCGCGCCACTGCACGCGCTACATCCAGCCTTGCGGAAAGTTCGCACCCGCCGTACAGGACGAACTCTTTCGCGCGGGGGAAGGAGTTCTCGATCTGATCGATCTCATCCTCCAGAGCGGAGGTCTCATCCTGGCTGAAACGGTAATCCAGATTGCGTGGATCTGCCACTCCCGCCATGATCTGCATCAGATTTCGCTGGATATGAGAAAGGCGTTCCTTCAGGGAAGCATCGGCAAGGACCTTGGCCAGCCCGATATGGCTGTTCAGCTCGTCGATGGTGCCCAGCAGCTCGATCCGGTCATCCGACTTGGAAACACTCATCCCGTTTGCCAGGGAGGTCGTTCCCCGGTCGCCGTGTTTTGTATAGATATTCATATTCCGTATTCCTCCTTAAACGGCAGTTTCTTGATGGCACGGGCACTGTTCGCGCCCACATTGCGGCACTGCCTTTTGTCTGGATGCAGATAGCTTTCGATATTTTTCCCTTTTTCCAGTCCGCGCATCTTCAGACATATGGCGGTTCCGAAGATCCCGATCCCGGAACCCAGCATGGAATCACGGGCTGCCTTATATGCTAGTTTTTCCATACACTCGTCCGGCATCTCTGTGGTGTCATAGAAGACGCCTTCCTCTTCGATCCCGGCACAGACTTCTTTAAGGACAGCCGGGTCCGCTTCATGTGTGTAGATAAATATGGACGGTCTCTTTACAACCATAGCCATTGACATCCGGCTCCTTTCCCCTTTGATATGCTTTATGAACGCTCCCCGAGATAGGAGAGTACAAGTCCGGTGGCGACGGCGTTTCTCGGGCCTTCGCTCCCGCGGATGTTGCCGCGTCCGCAGACGATGCGGTAGTCGGCAAATTCTTCCATCAGCATCTCGGGTACTTCAAAATCTTCCGCGGAACCTCCTACGAGGACTACGGTAGAAATGTTTCTCAGATTATGATCCGGCGCGACCTTTTCAAGCGCCCGGAATGCATTGGTCACGAAGACTTTGCGCTTTGCTTCTCTGCGCACCTGGACGATCTTCTCCATGGGGATCTCCTGCTCGATGCGGATCAGCCCCTTTTCTGTCAGAAGAACAACCCGTCCGAAGAAACGGGGATCAATGGATTCGTCCACGAAAGTCATCTGCCCGTTCTCCATGCGCATGTGGAACAGACTTTCCACTTTGGCAAGCGGATATTTTTTGATCTGTTCGGCAATGTGCCTGTCACCCAGCCCCAGCTCTGTCTCGATCAGCATGGATACAAGCTCGCCGGCGCCTGCCTGGTGGGTCAGCGTCACCTGTCCCTCATCAGAAACGACAGCGGCGTCTGTGGATCCGCCTCCCATGTCAAGGATGGCAAGGGGAAGTTTTGTCCCCGGTGTGGTGAGGGCGCCGAGGCTTGCCATGACAGCCTCCACTCCGGCCACTTTTACTTCTGTACCCAGATCCGATTCCAGACGCTGAGCGATCTCCTGCATGGGAAGTTTCTGGGTCTTTACCATCGCGGCGATGCCTACCGCTTTTTCCAGACAGGTCTCCCCCGCAAGCGCGCCCGAGATCAGGACGGGTGCAAGAGTGTCAACCGCAAGGATGTCCGTGATGCGGATATCCGCCTGATCTGTCCGGTCCAGTTCGCCCATTCCCTTTCGGATACGGACGAGCATATTTCCCACGTTGGTGTCGGGCTGTCCGCTGATGTCGCGGATATCGCCCGCCTCTGACTCTGCGTCCATGATCTTCTCCGCGCCTTCGTCCAGGCTGATGGTGATTTCCTGATCACCGTGGAAATAGATCTCCCCGGCGGGAAGGACATTTTCATGAACGTTTCCGCCCGGCGTTTTCAGGACAACAGCGCTCCGTTTGCCGATCAGGCTTTTCGCGATAGGGGTTACGGTGCGGGTCTCATCTGCGGTAAGCCCCAACAGCGTGGCAATCCCGTAAGGGTTGGAAAGCATACGGATCGTCTGCCCGGGAAGAGCGACTTCGATGGCGGCAGGAACCCCGTCGGGGAGACGGTCGATCCTGCGGACCTCATCGATGATGGGAACCTTTGTATGGATCCGGTTTTCCACCAGGACTGCCTCGTCCGCCTGAAGGATGATCCCGACGATATGGAGAGCACCTTCCCCTTCCGTGTACTGGTTTACCACCGCGGCAACCTCCTCATAGGAATGATCCGCGGACGCGGCCAGGATATAATCGGTTCCGGGAACCGCCCGGGAGATCTTCTCGATCAGCAGGATCTCTCCCACAGCCTGTCCCGCTCCTGCAGGAGTGGAAGGGTTGTGGCCGATCATGGACGAATCTGTGATGACCGTTTCCGTCAGTGTCTCCATGGCGGTGTCTCCGATCACGGGGGCAGCCTCGTTGAGACGGATCAGATCAATATCCGATGTTTCCCTTCCGATCCGTGCCATGGCCAGTTTCAATGCGTTCTTTACGGAATGAACGTTCTCCAGAGTTCCCTTGGTGCCGGTGGTAGGGCAGGATGCGCTGGTCAGAAAGGTGAGATTCCCGTCAGGGGTTACCTCTCCGACACAGGCTTCGGTTGTAGAATTGCCGATGTCAACTCCTGCGATATAACTCAAAGTAAGATCCCTCTCTTTTCATACACTTCAGCGGCTTCCATGACAAGGCGTGCACAGTTGCGCGCATTGTATTTTTCAAGAAGCTCCTGAGCCATCATGACGAGTTCCAGTTTTGTCGAGCGGTTGGGGCGCAGTTTGTCATACATTTTCAGTATAACGTCGTCCGGAACGTCAACAAGTTCCGCTGCCCGCTCGAAATTTTTCTCCATCGGATCATTGCCCGCCTCAAGTGCGACCTGCCCCTGGGCTTTCAGGATTTCCTTGGATATCTTGATATCATCCGGCGCGATGTGATCCTTCATCACCTCATCGAGGGTAATGTCGGTAAATTTTTTGCCGGTCTTTGATGTGATATTGTCTTTTTCGTGTTCAGCTAAAGGGTACTGCATTCTTATCCCTCCCATTCCACAGCGCCGACTTCGGGGTCGAGCTGTTCGGTTTCTGCAATGTGCATGATCGCTGCTTTTACCTGATATCTCGGACGGGACATCGGGTCATTCTCACAGGGGATCGGGACAACCTGCTCCCCTTTTACGTATTTCGCCGCGTTCTGACCGATATGTCGGTATGTCTCAAGAGTCATGAGCGGCGCCTGGGGGAACAGCTCAAGATTTGAGAGCGGATAGAGATCCCTCTGATGGATCACGGTCGTTCCCTTGGACTGAATGCCGATGCCGATGCCGGAACCGGAAAGCTTTGCGGCCTCCAGCGCCATGAAACATACGTCAGAGGTGTCGAGGATCTTTACGACTCTGGGGACCATCCCCTCCTCCTCGATACCCGCCTTCACATTGCGGAGTACATCATCCAGCGGAATCCCGCAGATGGTCTTCTTGATCTCCCTCTGGAATGCCGCTCCGACTCCGATCACGACCTCTTTGGGGTCAGTCCCTTTTTTTGCTCTGGGGTAATCGGCGTAGGAAGTATGCTCCTCGTTGATGCGGTCTCTTCCCGCAAGGGACGGGAAGGAAGCGGCTGATCCGGCGCTCTCCCCGGAGTCCCCGTGGGACATCTGATCCAGGACCGCGTTGGTGATCTGCCGGATTAAATCTTCACTGATCTGCATGTCTGATTCCCCCTTTTATATATCATACGGATTGATGCGGTGCGGGATGTCTTTGATCTCTTCCCAGCGCTCGCCGTCAACCCGGTAGCCCGTTCCGGGGCCCATGTAATCGTTCGGTGTGTTCACGCCTGACATGACGTGGAAGTTTCTGTCCAGGATCGCCGCGGTCTGCATGTAATCGCCGGCAACGCGCTGCTTCAGCATGTTCAGCACGCTGGATGCAACGTCCTCAAAACCGGTCTCAGCCAGTGCCTTTACGACGTCAATGCCTGTTATGCCGCGCTTCAGAACATCCTCTGCAGCGGCCAGATCCGCCGTGACGTCACGGGGGAGCGTGTCCTTGCTTCCGTGAGCGTAAGTGACCGCTTCTACCTGCTCGTCCGTGACAGGAGAGAGCCCCAGATTGCGGAAGACTGCCTGTACAGCCCGGGCAGCTTTATTGCGGACCCGGATCACCTCTTCTTCAGTGACGGGCTTCAATCCGCCGTCTACCTGCATGTCCCTCTGCAGGACATTGTAATCGTCGAAATCCTCCGCGTCGAAGTTGGAGCCTGCAAACATATTGTCGTAGTTCGGCTCTGCCGCGTATCCGGAAAAGATGAAATCTGTTCCCGGAAGGAATTCCAGCATGGTCCTGGCGGTACGCCTCATATCCGAGTTGGAGAAACTCTGGTCGTTGGAGGAAGCGCACTCCAGTCCGAGGAGCGCTGCCACAAGGTTTTCTGCCAGGACTTCCCGGATACCTGCCGGGACGGACCCTGTCACTCCGATACAGCTTACAGAACCGTTCTGGATCCCCTGGCTGCCGGCACCCTTGGTGACAAAGAGACAGCGGCACTCCAGGTAGAGCATGGACTTCTTTTCGCTGCTTCCCATAAGCACCTCAGAACCGGATCCGGAGGTGAAGCGGACTTTCAGACCGCGGGAAGCATATGCGGAGTTCAGGAACGCTTTGGAATAGGGGGTATCATCCCCGTCGATAAACACTTTTTCCGTGCCGTACACAGAGAGGGTCTCTGCGTATGTTGTCAGTCCGCGGATACCCAGTTCAAGTTCTGTCGCTTCCTCCGCGGAGCACTGAGTGAGCACGCCCGGCCGCCCAACCTGGGAGCCGATGAGGAGCGCCATGGCGCTCAGGGGTGCGTAACGCGCCACGCCCATGGTGGTCTCCTCCTCCGCAAATCCTCTCAGCGCGCCCTCCGCAGCGTCTGCCGCTATCTGTACCGGGTCGTCTTTCAGATTGGTAATATGAGCCTGGTTGCCGGGAGTCCGTCTTGCGCGGATCTTCTGCATACCCATCATCAGCTCGACGACATTTAACTGATTCATCACCTCCGTCATCTTTGCCGGGGTGATTCCTGATATCAGTTCCAGGATCTCTTTTCGCGATACATTGATATCCACGATCATCCTCGCGATGTCCAGGGAAGAAACCGCCATGGAAGTTTCGGCGCGTTCCACATTGATCGCATAATCAGCGATAAACTGATCAAGAAAATCAAAGTCGTCACGCTGCTTCCCGTCGAGCTCGACGATCTTCCCGCCTTCTACTCTGACAGACGGTTTCGGGTCGTAGGGACTGCTCATCGCAACAAATCCCATCTCCGGCCATTCGTCAATGTAACCGTCCAGATTGACCGGACGCCTGTCCAGTGCTTCGATACGTTTTGATCTTTTCATAATGGTTTTCTCCTTATGGAAACATTCTTCAGATTTTCCATTTCGCCCGAATGACATGGCTGAATTGCCGCAATGTGCGCAATCGGGCATCCTTAATCCTAAGTATACTATAATCACAGGGGAATGGCAATATAATAATAAAAGAATTAGCCAAAAAACCACAACTAATTAAAGCGAAAACCACAAAAAACCACACTCTGATGAGGAAAACATATGAAAATCTTAAGAATTGAAATGACACAAAACAGATACTGGTGTATACTGATTGGAGGATTCACAACATGTGGTATGAGGCAGAAGGAGAGTGGAATATATAATGAGAGAACGTATCATAGAGAAGATGAAAGAAACATCGGAATATATTTTTTCTTATCCGGAGATATCCGGACAGGAAAAAAAGTCGTCCCGTGCTCTGGCGCGTTTTCTGGATCGGGAAGGTTTTTCCGTCACCTGGGGGATTGCGGGATTTGACACAGCTTTTCTGGCCCAGTGGGGAGAGGGGGAGCCGGTCATAGGCTTTCTTGCCGAGTATGACGCCCTTCCGGGACTGGAACAGGAGGCCTGCAGCGAGTATAAACCTACCGGGGGACCGGGACACGGATGCGGTCACAATCTCCTGGGTACAGCATGCGCCGGCGCGGCGTGCGCGCTGAAGGAGCGGATGCAGGCGGAAAGGCTGCCGGGCACGATCCGGGTCTACGGATGCCCTGCGGAGGAGACGGTGGTCGGGAAGATAAAGATGAACGCGGAGGGCGTATTTGACGATCTTTCCGCAGCAGTCACATGGCATCCCTTTGACCGGAACCGGGTCAGCTACGATATCTGGCAGGCGCAGGATATCAAAAACTATAAATTTTACGGGACCGCGGCCCATGCGTCAAAACACCCGGAGAGAGGGCGCAGCGCTCTGGACGCGGCGGAGCTGATGAATGTGGGGGTAAATTATCTGAGAGAACATGTTGCCGACGACGTGAGGATGCATTATACTTATACGAATACGGACGGACCCGCGAATATCGTTCCGGCGTACGCGTCCACAAATTATTTTATCCGGTCGAACAAATGGGAGAGGACAAAAGATGCCTCTGAGCGGGTGGATGACTGCGCGAGAGGCGCTGCCACCATGACCGGGACACGGGTAGAGATCGAAAGGGTCACATGTAATAAGGAAATGAAAGTAAACAGAGCTCTTGCGGAAACATTTTATGAGGAGATGGAGAAAATCCCGGTTCCGTCCTACACGGAGGAGGAAATTTCGTTTGCCGCCAGGATCTCGGAGGAGGCAGGGTTTGAAAACAACGGGGTATATTTCACCGGACTGGAGCCTCTGGAAGATGAGCCTGTACCGCTTGCCATCGGGACGGATGTGTCCGACGTCAGCCATACCGTGCCGACCATTATGCTGAGCGCGGCGGCGATGTGCAGGGAGACGCCTCTCCACCACTGGGCCGCAACGGCTCAGGCGGGGATGAGCATCGGCGAAAAGGGCATGATCTATGCGGCAGAATGCATGGCGGCGGGAGCGTACCGGCTGGTGACAGAACCGGAGATCCTGAAGAGAGCCTGGGAGGAGATGTGATCAAAAGGGACAGGCCCTTATGCAAAAGGGTCAGGCCCCTATGCATAACTGACGGACGGCTTCCGTTGGAAGAACTGTTGAATAAGGAAAGGATATTACAGAATGGGAAATAAAAAAATCATCCTGGGGTCGGCTTCCCCCAGGCGCAGGGAACTCCTTGCACAGATCGGTGCTGAGTTTGAGATCCGTGTGAGTGAGAAGGAGGAAATCTATCACAGCGAGAAACCAGAGGAGATCGTCTGCGAACTCGCGCTGATGAAGGCGGAAAATGTGGCTTCCGAACTCAGCGAAGCAGAAAGAGCAGGGGCTGTGGTGCTCGGCGCGGATACTGTGGTCGTCCTGGACGGGAAGATCCTCGGAAAACCGTCAGATGAAGAGGAGGCCGCGCGCATGCTGTCGGCTCTTCAGGGCAGGAGCCATGAAGTCTATACCGGAGTGGCGGTCCTGGAATATGCGGATCGCAGAGAGGGGATGCCTTCCGGCGGACCGGAACTGATAAAGAAAGAAAATTATGCCGCAGGGACCCGGGTATATGTAAATCCCATGACAGAACAGGAGATCCGGGCGTATATCGCTACGGGGGATCCGATGGACAAGGCGGGCGCCTATGGGATACAGGGGCGATTTGCCGCGTATATCGATCGGATCGAAGGGGACTATTATAATGTAGTGGGACTTCCGGTGTCCCGGGTGTACAGGACCCTGAAGGAGATGGGAGCACTATAAGATGAAGTCGTCAAAAGCTCTTTTGACGACTTATTACATGGAAGAAACAGCATAGGGATTGAAGGACTGAGAATCCTCACGCCGCTTCCCAGAGAGAATCGCCGTGATCCCTGAGCCATTTCCGGGACGCTCTGTAATCCGGAAGGACGGACTCGACGATGGCATAGAATGCCTTTGAATGGTTCATCTCTTTTCTGTGGGCCAGTTCATGGACGACCACATAGTCCAGGACTTCCTCCGGGGCGAAGATCAGCCTCCAGTTGAAGTTCAGGTTTCCGGCGCTGCTGCAGCTTCCCCAGCGGGTCTTCTGCTCGCGGATGGAGATCCGGCCGTAGGTCACGCCCATGATGCGGGCGTAGTATGCTGTCTTCTGAGTGAATATGGCCCGTGCAGTCTCCACATAATGTTTCCGTCTCTCCTCGGACAGAGGAGGATGCTCAGCCGAAGAACGGGAGCGGGCTTTTTCGAGATTCCTGGTGATCCAGTCCTCTTTGCTCCGTATGAAAGAATCGATAAAAGAACGGGAGCAGCCGTATGGCGCCCGGACTTTGACTTTTCCGTCACGAGTGATCTGAATCGCGACAGTCTTACGGCGGCTGTATATGATCTCATATGGAAAAGAAAAATGCATAATATCACCTCGCAACAAAGTGTAACACATAAAAAATGAAAGGAAAAGAATGAAAGAACATAAAGAAAAGAAAAACAACTGGTTCAGAAATATGGGGGACGCGCTGCACATGGAACTGAGGGAACACAGGAGTTCGTTCATTGTCTATTTCACTCTGCGTCTCCTTGTCATTGTGATGATGATCCTTCAGCTTATGAACCGGAATTATGAAAATGTATTCCTGTGTATCCTGACGCTGGTCCTGCTCGTGGCGCCAAGCTTCATCCAGGTGACGTTCAAGGTGGAACTCCCGACTGTCCTCGAGATCATTATCCTGCTCTTTATCTTCTCGGCGGAGATACTGGGGGAGATCAGCGAATTCTACCTGATGTTTCCCTTCTGGGACACGGTGCTCCATACGCTGAACGGTTTTTTAATGGCGGCGATCGGTTTTTCCATGGTGGATCTGCTGAACCGCAGCGAGAGGATCAAGTTTAACCTGTCTCCGATCTTCGTTACGATCGTGGCGTTCTGTTTCTCCATGACCATCGGCGTCCTGTGGGAGTTCTTTGAGTTCGGGATGGATCAGATCGCCGGATATGACATGCAGAAAGATACGGTCATCCACACGATCCGGTCAGTTACGCTGGATCCTCAGGGGCGGAACGTTCCCTATGTGATCAGCGGGATCACCGAGACTGCGGTAAACGGAACGGAGCTGGAACTGGGAGGATATCTGGATATCGGCTTGATCGATACCATGCAGGATCTGATCGTGAATTTTATCGGAGCCTTCCTTTTTTCGGTCATCGGATTTTTCTTTGTCAAGAACAGAGGAAAAGGAGGCGTTGTGAGATGGCTGGTGCCGAGAAGGAAGCAGGCGGACCGGGATTTCCTGCGGATCGCGGAGGAACGAGCTTTAGCGGAAATGCGGGAGAAGCCGGAAAAGGAGCTGCCAGAGAAGGAGGAGCAGGAAAGCCCCGAAAACAGTAGCGGCCATATAGAGCAGGATCGAGGGAACGTTGCCGATCAGAACTGACAGATCCGAAAAGATGATCTGCTGCATCTGATAGGCAGGATTGATGTAGAACATATTGATCGTTCCAAAGCGTCCGAAGATCAGATTGAACAGTTCTGCTGCGCCGCAGCAGAAAAAATACAGCCCTGTGCTGCCGGCAAAGGCGCGCAGGGCTCCTTTTATGCTGGAGGATGAGAACATGCGGCATGATTTCCGGCGGCAGAGAAAGCCTGCCGCGATCCCGATCAGGATCAGAGCGATGTGCCAGAGATAGGAATGTACTGTCAGCGCCGTCAGAGGATAGTGCAGACCGCTGGTGTCGGCGAAGACCGCGGCCCCTCCGAGAAGAGTGTAGCACATGAGAAAAGTGAGCAGGATACGGCGCAGGGAGTCTTTTCTGATCCAGGGCCAGAGGAGCAGCAGATACATGGGGACGCTGCAGAGCTGGAAGGGAAAGTACCACCAGTTATACTGTCCTCCGCCAAGGATATAGGTTAGCATGAGCTGTTTCCAGATCTCGCTGGCGAGCATGACAATGCCGCAGAGAAAAAACAGCCTGTCTGAAAGCTGTGAGAAATAAGTTATCATGATCTTTCGCAAAAATTTCATATCTGTTTTCTCCAAATTTGAATAACCTCTTCATTTATTATATCTCAAACCTGTAAAAATAAAATAAAAATAAGCAGTATTGCTAAAAACGGATTTATTTACCTCGTGAAAAAAGAGTCGTCCATGCGCAGAATAGACAAAAAATAAAAATGAATCAGCTCTCTTTTGCATGAAATGCGCCTGTCTGACTGTACTGAAGTTATCGTTATGGAAAATGATAGATAAAAAATAAATAAAAATTCAAAAAATGTCAATGAGAAAAACAGACAAAATGAAGTAAAAAATGCGAAAAAAGTCGACAAAAAAACTGCGGGGCACAACTGTTGACAAACAAAAAAATCGGGAGTAATATTTAGTCAACTTTTCGGGGAATATTCGGGAAGAAAACAGAATAGATGCCTGAAAAGCGGCAAGGGTTCAAGGGGTTCAACGGGGAACAGCTCCTTTTTTTGTGCAAAAAATTGTCCCGGACCGGCTGGGTCCGGGTGAAGATCCGACCGGGACTGGCGGCTGATTTGCATGTCCCCTCACAACCGCACTATGCACCCGCAGTAATCAGAAAAGGAAAAGGAGGGAGTAATACGGGAAATTTGGTAGACACACTTATGGAAGAACTGAATTGTGAGACAGTATTCACACTTCCGGTTCTCGGCGGGATCTCAGAGTCTGTAGTCGTCACATGGATCATCATGGCGATACTCGTTATCTTATCCATCGTACTGGTGAGAAACTTGAAGGTTGAGAATCCCGGTAAAGTGCAGCTTGCACTGGAAGCCGGCATAGGATGGGCACAGGATTTCTTCGAAGGGATCATCGGAAAAGAGAACAGAAGATACATTCCGTATCTGATCACAGTACTTCTCTATCTCGCCTTCTCGAATACCATCGCCCCCCTGTTTGGCTTCAAACCGCCGACAAAAGATCTGAATGTGACGGCGGGACTGGCGATCATGAGTATGTGCCTGATTGAGTATTCAGGCATTCACAAGAACGGACTAAAGCATTGGGTGAAGCATTTCGCTCAGCCGGTTCCGGTGGTCGCACCGATCATGATCCTTGAGGTCGTGATCAGACCCTTGTCGCTGTGTATGCGGCTCTTCGGAAATATGCTTGCCGGATTTGTGGTAATGGAGCTTATAAAGACCATTGTACCGCTGATCATACCGATTCCGGTGAGTTTTTATTTCGATATTTTTGACGGGCTTCTTCAGGCATACGTTTTCGTGTTTCTGACAGGACTGTTCATGAATGAAGAGATGGAGTAGGCATCGCGGAAAAGGGAAAAGACTTGCCTATATAAAAGGTGAAAGAAACCTCAAAAAATAATATGAAAAGAAAAAAGAAAAAGGAGATCAATATTATGGAAACACTTATAGCAATTGGAGCAGGCATCGCAGTACTTACAGGTATCGGAGCAGGTATCGGAATCGGAATTGCAACTTCTAAAGCTACAGAAGCAATCGCGAGACAGCCGGAGGCAGAGGGTAAGATCAGCAAGACACTGATCCTTGGATGTGCACTTGCAGAGGCAACCGCTATCTACGGTTTCATCATCGGTATCCTGATCATCTTCTTCTTAGGATAATGAGGGCAGGAAACAAACAGATGGAAAGTAACAAGAAAGGCGGGTGGAAAAGATGCTGAGTCTTGATTTGAACCTTGTCTGGAATATTATAAATCTTGTTGTTCTTTATCTTCTGCTCAGGCATTTCCTGTTCAAACCTGTGATGGGTATTATGGAGAAGAGAAGACAGATCATTGAGGATGGACTCAAGAATGCGCAGGATGCGCAGAACGACGCGATGAAGATGAAACAGGAATATGAGGACGCCCTTAAAGGAGCAAAGCAGGAATCCGCACAGATCATAGAAAATGCGCGTTCCGCTGCGAAGAACGAGTATAACAGGATCGTCGGTGAGGCCGGCGACAAGGCGGGAAATATCATTGAGAGCGCGAAAGAGACTGTGAGAGTCGAGCGCGAGCAGACCATGAAAGAACTTCAGGGCGAGATCGCGGGACTTGCCGTGGCGTCTGCAGCGAAGATTGTCGGAAGGACAGCGGATGAGGATCTCTATGACCAGTTTCTGAAAGAAGTAGGTGGAAGCCATGACGACACAGACAACAAATAGTCCTGTGCACTGCCCACTGGCAGCGGTGAGATATGCCCGTGTCCTCTATGACATCGGTGTTCCTGCCGACAGAGTGCAGAAGACCAGGGAGATATTCGAAGAAGTGCCTCAGCTCTATGATATTTTCGTGAATCCCACGATCGCGCTCAAGAAAAAGCAGAGCGTGGTAGACAGGGTATTCCCGGAAGAAATGAGAAACTTTTTGAAAGTTGTGTGCAAATATCAGAGAATGGATCTGATCTCTGATATTTTTCAATCGTATGATGCGATCTGCGACGAGCAGAACAAAGTCCTGAATGCAAGACTGACGTGTACCGCACCTCCGAGCGAGGGACAGAAAAAGGGAATGGAGGCGTTCCTGTGCGGAAAATACGGCGCGAAGAAAGCCAATATCGAAGTCAGTCAGGACGCGGCGCTCCTGGGAGGGTTTATCCTCCGCGTGGGCAGCGACGAGTATGACTGGAGCATGAGAGGACGCCTGAACAGATTAGAGCAAAGATTAAAGTAACCGGAGGTGAGCAAGGTGAGTTCAATCAATTCAGATGAGATTATTTCTATACTCCGGGAGGAGATAGAAAATTTTGATACAATGAGCAAGGACAGTGAAGTCGGTACTGTCGTTGCAGTGGGCGATGGTATCGCCACCATATACGGGATTGATCACGCCATGTACGGGGAGATCATTACATTTGAGACAGGCCTTAAGGGAATGGTCCAGGATGTCAGGAAAGATGAGATCGGCTGTATCCTTTTTGGAAGTGATTCGGAGATCCGTGAAGGCACGAAGGTGTCCCGTACAGGAAAACGGGCGGGAGTCCCGGTAGGAGAAGGGTTTGTCGGAAGAGTCGTGAACGCTCTGGGCGAGCCGATCGACGGAAAAGGGGAGATAAAGTCATCCGATTACCGGCCGATCGAGCAGGAGGCGCCGGGAATCATTGACCGTAAGTCGGTCAGCGTGCCCATGGAGACAGGAATCCTCTCCATTGACGCCATGTTCCCGATCGGAAGGGGACAGCGTGAGCTGATCATTGGAGACCGTCAGACAGGAAAGACGTCCATCGCGATGGATACAATCCTGAACCAGAAAGGAAAAGATGTGATCTGTATCTATGTCGCGATAGGACAGAAAGCGTCTACTGTGGCGAAGGTTGTGAATACACTGAGCAGCAACGGAGCAATGGATTACACGATCGTCGTGTCCTCCACTGCCAGCGACTGCGCTTCACTTCAGTATATCGCGCCGTATTCGGGAACCGCGATGGCGGAATATTTTATGTACCAGGGGAAAGATGTTCTTATCGTATATGATGATCTTTCCAAACACGCGGTGGCGTACCGTGCGCTTTCCCTTCTGCTCGGAAGATCACCGGGGCGTGAGGCTTATCCGGGAGACGTATTCTATCTCCACTCGAGACTGCTCGAGCGTTCCAGCCGCCTGAGCGACGAGAGGGGCGGCGGATCCATCACGGCCCTGCCGATCATCGAGACGCAGGCAGGAGACGTGTCCGCGTACATTCCGACCAACGTGATTTCTATTACAGACGGACAGATCTTCCTGGAGAGCGGCCTGTTCGCGTCCGGAATGAGACCGGCGGTCAATGTCGGACTTTCCGTATCCCGTGTGGGCGGAGCTGCCCAGACAAAGGCCATGAAGAAGGCGTCCGGAAGTATCCGTATCGACCTGGCACAGTACCGTGAGATGGAAGTGTTCACACAGTTCAGCTCCGATCTGGATGCTGCCACAAAAGAACAGCTTGAGTACGGCAGCGGCCTGATGGAACTGTTAAAGCAGCCGCTCTATCATCCGCTGAGCCTGCACGAGAAGGTTATCACGCTGTGTGCGGCGACGCATAAGGTGATGCTGGGCGTGGAGAAATCAAAGATCAAACAGTTCCAGATGGATATGCTGCAGCACTTTGACACAGAGCATCCGGAGATCGGTCAGGAGATTGAGGAGAAGAAGGTGCTGACAGACGAACTGATCGGAAAGATCGTGGAGACAGCGAAGGAATTCAAGAAGAGCAGGTGTTAATATGGCAAATATCAGAGAGATACAGAGCAGGATCAACAGTGTCAGGGACACCATGAAGATCACCAACGCAATGTACATGATCTCTTCCTCCAAGATGACCCAGGCGAAAAAGAAGCTGGCGGACACCGAGCCCTACTTCTACGGGCTCCAGGGAGAGATCTCGAGAATCCTGCGTCATCTGCCGGAACTGAAGCATCGTTTCTTTGACCAGAGAGAAAAGATCCCGAAGGAAGAGAGAAAGATCGGTTCCATCGTTATCACTGCGGACAAGGGACTTGCCGGAGCATATAATCATAATATTGTGAAGGTGGAAGATGAGATCCTTTCAAAGCCCGGGATCCACAAGCTGTTTGTTGTTGGTGAGCTGGGAAGGCATTATTTTGCAAAGCGCGGTGTGGAGATCGACATGAATTTTCGGTATACGGTACAGAAACCCACCATGCACCGTGCGAGGGATATTTCCGGCGCTATTATAGACCAGTATCTGGACGGAGCGCTTGATGAAGTATATGTTGTGTACACACGCATGGAGAATTCTGTGCAGGCAGATGCAGAGGTGATGAAACTCCTTCCGTTGGAGAGGGCGGACTTTAATGTGATGAAAATGCCTCTCAACATGTACAGGGAGGAAATTGACCTTTACCCCTCGGCAGAGCACGTGATGGACAGTATCGTACCGAACTATGTAAACGGTATGATCTATGGTGCTCTCGTAGAGGCATATGCCAGTGAGCACAACGCCCGTATGATGGCGATGAAATCCGCCACGGACAGTGCAGAAAGCCTGATCAAAGAACTGTCTATTGTGTACAACCGCGCGAGACAGGCAGCGATTACCCAGGAGATTACAGAGGTGTGTGCCGGCGCAAGGGCGCAGCAGAGGAAATAGGAGGAACAATATGAATAAAGGACGAATCGTACAGGTTATGGGACCTGTCGTTGACGTATTATTTGAAGACGGCAACCTTCCTTTTATCAAAGATGCTCTTGAAGTGGACAACAACGGAAAGAAATGCATCATGGAGGTTGCACAGCACCTCGGGAACAATGAGGTGCGCTGCCTTATGCTGGCGGCCAGCGAGGGACTCTGTAAGGATATGGAAGTCACCGCGACAGGCGCCGGTATCAAGGTGCCTGTAGGAGAGCAGACACTGGGCAGGCTGTTTAACGTACTGGGCGAGACCATCGATGATGGCGCGCCGATCGAGAATTCAGAGAAATGGGTCATCCACAGACAGCCCCCGTCATTTGAGGATCAGAGCCCGGTCGTTGAGATCCTTGAGACAGGGATCAAGGTTATCGATCTTCTGGCTCCCTATGCGAAGGGCGGTAAGATCGGTCTGTTCGGAGGCGCCGGCGTAGGTAAAACGGTGCTGATCCAGGAGCTGATCAGAAATATCGCCACAGAGCACGGCGGATACTCAATCTTTACAGGAGTCGGAGAGCGTTCCCGTGAGGGTAACGACCTCTGGACAGAGATGAAGGAATCCGGAGTCCTGGAGAAGACAGCCCTGGTGTTCGGACAGATGAACGAGCCCCCGGGAGCGCGTATGCGCGTGGCTGAGACCGGACTGACCATGGCGGAATATTTCCGTGACGAGCAGCACCAGAATGTGCTTCTCTTTATCGATAATATTTTCCGTTTCACACAGGCTGGTTCCGAGGTGTCCGCACTTCTTGGACGTATGCCTTCAGCCGTAGGTTACCAGCCTACACTTGCAACGGAGATGGGTGAACTTCAGGAGCGTATCGCTTCCACAAGGAACGGATCTGTCACTTCTGTACAGGCGGTCTACGTACCGGCTGACGACCTGACTGACCCGGCTCCGGCGACAACGTTCGCGCATCTGGATGCGACCACCGTTCTTTCCAGAAAGATCGTGGAGCAGGGAATCTACCCGGCGGTGGATCCGCTTGAGTCCAGTTCACGTATCCTGGAGGCCGATGTGGTCGGAGAAGAGCACTATGAGGTGGCGAATAAGGTTATCGCGATCCTCCAGAAATATAAAGAACTGCAGGACATCATCGCGATCCTCGGTATGGAGGAACTCTCCGACGAGGATAAGGCAACGGTCATGCGTGCGAGAAAGATCCAGAGATTCCTGTCACAGCCGTTTTTCGTGGCTGAGACCTTTACGGGAACTCCCGGTAAATATGTGCCGCTCAAAGAGACCATCCGCGGATTTAAGATGATCATTGACGGAGAGATGGATGAGTATCCGGAGTCCGCATTCTTTAATGTGGGAACGATCGACGATGTGATCGCAAAGGCGAAAGCTGAGAGCGAAGAGGCGTAGACAGGAGCGTGATCATATGGAAACATTTGGGCTGAAGATCATAGCCAGCGACAGAGTGTTCTATGAGGGCAGATGCTTAAGCCTTGTCATTCCGGCGCCGGACGGTGAGAAAGGGATCCTTCCCCGTCATGAGAATATGGTGATCGCCATCGATGTCGGGATCGCCCGTATGGAATTAAAAGAAGGCGAGTGGACGGAAGTTGCGGTGGGAACCGGCTTTGCCGAGATCGTCAACAATCGTGTCACCCTTCTTGTTGATACTGCGGAACGTCCGGAGGAGATCGACATCCGCCGGGCACAGGAACAGCGGGAGCGCGCGGAGGAGCAGATGCGTCAGAAACAGAGCATTCAGGAGTATTATCATACTCAGGCGTCCCTTGCCAGAGCGATGAACCGCCTGCGGCTGGCTCAGGATAAAAAGTGGAATCTTTAAAAAATCTTATATAAAAACAGGCCTTCCCGGCAGCTTTTTTCGCGGGGAGAGGCCTGTTTTTTGCTGGTCCCAGTTCACACCTAACTGCCGCCCGCGTGCGCACTCGTCCCGCTGCCGCGCTCCAGTTCACAGGAATCTTGTTGAAGCATTTTATCTTGCATTTTAAGGATGAGTATACTACAATATTCATGTCTGTATCTGTAGGGGAATCTATAAAAAGAAACAGGGGAGAAAAAATCTATGAGTGAAAAAAGGAATCTTCGTTCTCTGGTAGAGATCATAAACGATGTCCTGAGGGCAGTACGTGATTACTACGATTCAGAGTACGTTTACTATATTGAAAAAGAGTTTGATGACATTGAGACGATCTATGAATGGTGCGCGGAAAATATTCCGTGGCAGAGGGACCGGATCAAAATGCTCTCCGCTGACCAGCAGCCGAAATGGATGAAGCAGGAGATTACTGATACGACAGCAGACAGCTACAGTGTATTTCTGAAGCTGGATGAAGATACTACGGCGATTCTGGCGGTCGTGGGAGTGCACAGAGGAGGATGCGATATCAGTCTGATGCGCGCGGTACTCCCCTATATTCCTCAGGCGATCACGCTGCAGAAAATGCAGAAACAGCAGGAATACCTGAGTTATCACGATAATCTGACAGGATTGCTGAACAGAAACAGTTTTGTTGCCTATATGGATGAAACACCCCATGATGAATTGAAGTCTCTGGGAGCATTGTCTCTGGATATCAATGGTCTAAAGAATTTTAACAAGGAGTTCGGCCGTGATTACGGGGATGAAGTGGTCATCCGCGTAGGGGAAGTACTGGAGGAGTATTTCCGGAGCGGTTTTGTATACCGCTTGACGGGAGATGAATATCTGGTCCTTATGGAGGACAGCTCCTATGAGGAATTTACAAAACAGGCGCACGCCGCACACAGAAAACTGGACAATATCAGCCTGGGGCTTGTATCTGTGGGATATGCATGGGAAAAAGTTGACATTGACGTGAGCAATCTTGTTGCGTCGGCAGAGAATATGATGCGTGACGAAAAGCGCAAATACTATAAAAACCTGAAGAAAGGGCATCACGAGCCGATTATTAAAGAAGATCTGCTCAATGACATCGAAAACGGGAACTTCATTGTATGTTTTGTTCCGAAGATCGACGTAAAGACCGGAAAGGTTGCCGGAGCAGAGGCTGTAGTGCGGTATCACCATAAAGATCTCGGAATCGTCAATCCGGCAAGATACCTGAATCTCCTGGAGGAGACACGGCTTTCCCATTACCTGGATCTTTATGTTTTTGAGCAGGTGTGTAAAACACTGCACCGGTGGGAACTGGAAGAACTTCCAATGATTCCGGTTTCTGTAAATTTTGCCGGGGCGACTTTGAGGGAGGAGAGCATCGCGGACAGAATGCTCACCCTGATCGAGAAATATCACGTGTTCTGTGAGTATCTTGAGGTGGAAGTGGCAGAGTCGTACACAGATATGAATCAGGAGATGCTCACTGAGACGAGCAGCAAGATCAGGAAGGCGAATGTGAGGGTCATTCTGGATCATTTCGGGGCAAAGAACTCCAGTTTTTCCATTCTCTCCATTATGGAATTTGACGGACTGAAATTGGACAAGAGCCTGATCACAAATATCGTTGGAAACAGAAGAAGCCGCATTGTGGCAAAGGCAGTCATTGATGTATGCAGACAGCTTGGAGCTTATGTGCTGGCCTCTGGAGTTGAGACCCAGGACCAACTCAATGTTCTGGAAGAACTGGGATGTGATTATGCTCAGGGCACTCTTTTTAATAAACCGATCACGATAGAAACTTTTGAAGTTCGCTATATGAAGGAATAGAGTTATGGTCAGAGTCTGGCTGGCGAGTGTGACGCCACTCTATGATGAAAAATGTTACAGGGAATATTATGAGAGACTTCCGCTTTTCCGCCGTAAGAAAGCGGATGCGCTGAGGTCCTGGCAAGGCAGGGCTCAGAGTGCGGGAGCGTGGAGTCTGTGGGAAAAGATTCGGGCAGAATATGGTCTGCCTGAATCTTCTGTGTATAATCTGTCTCATTCCGGAGACTATGTGATGTGTGCTGCAGAGACAGGGGCGTCTTCTGTCAGAGTAGGATGCGACCTTCAGCAGATGGGAGAACTGCGGATGAAGATTGCAGAGAGGTTTTTCAGCAGAGAAGAATGGCTCACGATTCTGGACGGAGATACCGCGGAGCAGCAACGGGACAGGTTTTACAGATATTGGACTTTGAAAGAAAGTTTTCTGAAGGCGACACGGAAGGGAATGGCTCTTCCTATGGATTCTTTTACTGTTCTTCTCGGTGATCCGCCGGTCCTTGTAAAACAGCCGCCGGAATTCCAGGAACAGTATTATTACAGAGAGTTTCGTATAGACGGACTGCCCTATAAGATGGCGGTCTGCACAACAGATAATATGATCGAATCAGAAGTACATACGGAGTTGAAACTATAACATGAGACGTGAGAGCAAGAGAGCGAAAACAAGACGGACACTGCTGACAGGAGCAGGGTTTGGTCTGGCGGCAGGAGTGCTTGTGACCTTTGTGGCAGCCAGGACTGTCATAGAGAGACAGGAGGAAGAACTCGCTGCGGAAAATGCACAACTGAAACAGGCAAATGATGAGTTGGCACTGCAGGCGGTCAAGGTGGACGCTGTGACGGACAGCGCAGAACTGCTGGCAGGAGATTCGGACGGATGGTGCCTTGCGCTTGTGAACGAAGGCCATCCCCTTGACACAGAGTATACGCCGGCGGAACTAACGGAGATCGACTCCGAGAGGTCAGTGGATTCACGAATTGCGGAAAGTCTTCAGAATATGCTTGACGACGGGGCTGCAGCGGGGCTCAGCATGTACGTTGCATCGGCGTACAGGTCCTATGACAAGCAGAGGGATGTGTTCAACTCGACGATGCAGGACTGGATCAGCCGGGGATACACACCATTGAATGCGTATGATGAGACAAAAAAATCCGTTGCGGTACCAGGAGCCAGTGAACATGCCACCGGGCTTGCAGTGGATATCATTTCTTCTGAATATGAAGAACTGGATGACAGACAGGGGGATACGGACGAACAGAAATGGCTGATGGAACATTGCTGGGAGTATGGGTTTATCCTGAGATATCCCGAGGAAAAGGCAGATATAACGGGGATCATCTATGAACCGTGGCACTATCGCTATGTAGGAGAAGAGGCGGCAAAAGAGATCACGGAGCAGGGGGGCACGCTGGAGGAATACATTCTGGGACAATGACCGGTTACAGTTCACACCGTACTCGGGAATAGGGAAATGCAGTGTCATGCTTGCATGTAAGGGGCATTTCCCTATTCCCGAGTACGAGTGGAACTCGTAACCGCCGCCCACATAAGCAGTCTTAGCGCGAAGCGCGGGACTGGAGCGCGTCAGCGCGACGAGTGCGCATGGGGCGGCGGTTAGGTGTGAACTGAGACCTTCAACAATGACCCAAAGAAACAAAGGAGTATAATTTGCATAAGGAGGAAAACCATGGAAGATTTAACGTTTGGTGAACAGGTCAAGATCGTTCTCGGACGGAAAGGGATGACTATCAAAGAATTGGCTGAGACCATAGAGCAGCGGACGGGAAAGAAGATGTCAAGACAGAATCTGACACAGAGACTTGGACGCGATAATTTTCAGGAGCAGGATATGAGGATGATCGCCGCGATTCTGGAATGCCCGTTTCAGCTCAGCATTATGGGGGGCGAGACAACAAAGGCACCTGCCAGGACACCGGCGCAGAATGATGAAATGGCGGGGGCGGAGAGTGATGTACAAGTCCGGGAGCAGACAGGCGGAGCGGATAAGGATGAGAGGGATATGACAATCGGTGAACTCTATGATATCCATGAGGAACTCTCTGAACTGGAAAAGAACGCGAAAGCCGGTGAGCCGGTGGAAGCGATCAAGGAAGAACTGGAGAAGCCGAAGAAAGACCGCTTCGGAGAATTTTACATGAGAAGAAAAAACAATGAGACGGAGACGAAAGAGGAAGAAGAGGAGAAAAAGCGTAACGCGTCCCGCGAGGTACGCCTTTCGGATTCCGCCGATGTGAAACCGGCTGCAATGCAGGAGACAAAAAAAGAAGATTTTGAACCTGTCATCTCTCATGACGACGGGGAAGAGGACAGGGAGCTGGGAGAGGTGAACCCGTATACCGGAAGAGAATACCAGTCCAACAGTGTCCGGATGCATCCGACCAGGATTGGTTATGTGCAGGTTTATGACAGAAGTATACATAAATGGACGGATATGACAGAGTGGGCCTTCCTGGGATATCAGGAGAGGAAGAAGGCGCTTCTCGGCAAAGCGTACGAACCGCCTATCTATCTTGATTGAGAAGGAACTTGAGATCGGCGTATGGGAACACAGAGATCCCGTATGCCGATATCTATTTTATACGGTAAGCACGGACAGGGGAAGATTTCCGACCCCTGTCCGATCGAAGAAAAGGATGTGAAGGATATGGAGAGAATGGAGTGGAGCAGGCTTCTGTGTGAAAAGCGGGAGAGAGAAGGCAGAAGCCGCCGCAGATCGACGGATCTGAGGAGCGAATTTGAAAAAGACTACCACCGGATCATTGGCAGCGCGTCTTTTCGGCGCCTTCAGGATAAGACCCAGGTGTTCCCTCTGGACAAAAGTGATTTTATCCGGACAAGGCTGACGCATTCCCTGGAGGTGTCGTCTCTGGGGAAATCGCTGGGACAGAACATTGGCGAAAACATCCTGAAATACCGAAAAGATCCGGGGTTTACGCCGAAAATGAGAGAAGATATCTCCCATATCCTGGAGTGCGCGGGACTGATTCACGATATCGGGAACCCGCCTTTCGGACATTTCGGAGAGGATGCGATCAGAGAGTGGTTTGAAAAAAATCTGCCCCGGCTTTCTTTTTTTGGAAAACATGTGAATGAGATGCTGAGCGAACAGATGAAACAGGACTTCCTGCACTTTGAAGGAAATGCTCAGGCGCTGCGCCTGGTGACCAGACTACACTATCTCGTAGATGAATACGGGATGAACCTGACCTATGCCCTGCTCAATACGATCATAAAGTATCCTGTCCCCTCCACAGGGATCGATAGAAAGAGCGGGAATATCAAAGACAAGAAAATGGGATACTATCTGGCGGACGAGGGCACGTTCCGGAAGATCACGGAAGCTACGGGAGCAGGGAACCGCCGGCATCCGCTTACCTATATCCTAGAAGCGGCGGACGATCTCGCGTATAAAACAGCGGACATAGAGGACGCATTCGTAAAAGGGTTTATCTCATATTACACACTGGAAAAAGAGCTGGCAGCTATCGAGGACGAGTATCAGGATGCAGGGTTCCGGCCTCTTGAGAAACTCCGCCAGCTCTATGAGCGTGGCACAAAGAAGAGTGTGGATAACCCGGAGTCCTATGCGGTGAAGAACTGGATCATCAGCGCCCAGGGATTCCTGATCAGCTGTGCTACATACGGGTTTACTTCAAACTATGATGCGATTATGGAAGGCACGTTCGGCGCAGATCTGTTCAGCGGGACCTTCGGGGCATCCCTGATGGATCTGCTGGGAGATATGGCATACCGCCGTGTCTTCACATCAAGGGCGATCTATGAGATGGAGCTGTCAGAGTCCTCCATCCTTGACTACCTTATGGACCGGCTTGTCCATGCGGTGCTGTATTACGATACCGATGGGAAAATGGATTCCACGGATATCCGTGTCGTCTCCTTTATTTCTGATAACTATAAAAATGCGTACCGCCTTCAGGCGGAGGGAAAGAGCGAGGCGGAAAAACTGTATCTCCGCCTGCTCCTTGTCACAGACTATGTGTGCGGGATGACAGATAATTATGCGAAAAGGCTGTATCAGCAGATGAAAGGACTTATCTAGCCGAGTCGAGATAGCGGCACCAGTGTCCGAAGTCTGCGTCGTCGTTCCGTTCCTCCTCGCTGAGATCCAGCTCCCGGACATAAGCGCGGGTGAACTGGGGGAATCCGAACAGTTCAGCCGCTCTTGCCTCCCGGGGATCATAAATCCCCGGAACGCCAAGCCACATCCGTCCGTCCTCATCCACAAGGAGAAGGTGAGCATAGTTGTGATAGCCATGCAGCAGGAAGCTGTTGTTTGCCAGGGGCCAGAACTTCCGGGGGAGCCGGGAAAGGTCTGAGCGCTGGATCTTCCTGGCGGCGGAGGCGGCGATATGGGATTCCGTGGAGACCTGTTTCTCGGAGGGATGATCCTCAGACGACTGCTTCACAGATGACTCTTCAGACTCAGTTACCGACTGGTTCGCGGACTGGTCTGCCAGAAGATCCTCAGACTGGCTGACAGGGCGGTCTGCAGACAGGTTTACAAAGGACTCTTCCGGTGACCGGGAAGTGTTCGGAGAAGCGGCGGGCTCTGAGACTGACTCCGGTGCTGACAGCTCGTTTTCAGCCGGAGATTCGTTTTCTGCAGGCGGCTCTGCAGCCTCGTTTTCTGGGAAAATGTCTCCGGAATCCGAAGGCGTTTCGTCGTCGGTAACGGGCTCAGGCATTCCGGTGGAAACGTATGACTCAATATCTGTTTCAATGTCTGGCTCAATGCCTGACTCAGATTCAGGGAGGGGTTCGCGCAGGGTTTCCGGGTCCGTGTCCAGAAACTGATCGGATGCGATCCAGAAGACCGGCGGATTCCCTCCGGGGAACCGGACAAGGAAACCATCGATCTCAGGGAGCGGCTTCTCTTCGGGAAAAGTGGATTCTGAGACCGGAAGACGGGCTGATACAGTGCGGTTAAAACAGGTCAGGGCGGCGATCTGACTTCCCACCATATCTCCGCCATGCAGACAGAATGCCCACAGCTCCAGGGTAGATCCGTTTCCTGCGCCGATTCCCCGGATGTGGATCTGCAGGATACAGGATTGATAATGCCGCGCAACCTTGAGGAAACCGACGTTTCTGCGGCGTTTTTTATTTTGATATTCATATAGATAATAGATACCGGGATTCATGGAACAACCTCTTATCTTGTCTTTTCTGTGCTAGTTTATTCGGGAGAGACAGGAAAAAGAACCGGGAAAGGATGAAATGAGATGGAAGACGGGATTCGGAAAGAAAGCAGGACCAGTACTGGGCTGGATAAGGCGGATAGAAAAACGGATGAAAGATTTATGCGGGAGGCCATAAAGCAGGCGAAGAAAGCCTATGCGCTCGACGAGACGCCCATCGGCTGTGTGATCGTTCACGAAGGAAAGATCATAGGCCGGGGATACAACCGGAGGAATACGGATAAAAGCCCACTTGCCCATGCCGAGATCACCGCGATAAAGAAAGCAAGCAAGAAGATTGGTGACTGGAGGCTGGAGGACTGTACTCTTTATGTGACACTGGAACCCTGTCAGATGTGCTCCGGCGCGATCATCCAGGCGAGGATCCCACGGGTGGTCGTGGGATGCATGAACCCGAAGGCAGGATGTGCCGGATCTGTGCTGAACCTGCTGCAGGTAGAGCGATTTAACCATCAGGCGGAGCTAACTACCGGGGTGCTGGAAGAGGAGTGCAGCGGGATGATGAAGCAGTTTTTTAAGGAGCTGAGGGAGAGGAAGAAGAGGGAGAAAAAGGGCGGGGCATCTGCCTTGTGATTTAGTCCTGCCAATGGTAAAATGGAAGGTATCTTGAAGAATGAATACCGAAATAGGAGAGGAGATGGTTTTATGGCATGGAAGCCTCTGCCGATTGGAGTAGATGATTTTTCTAAAATGGTTGAGAACGGATATTTTTTTATAGATAAGACAATGTTTATAAAAGAACTGCTTGATATGAAAAGTGAGGTTAATCTTTTTACCCGTCCCCGACGTTTTGGAAAAACTCTGAATATGAGCATGCTGCGATACTTTTTCGAAAAGGGGAACGGGGAAAATGCAAAGCTGTTTCAGGGCCTGAAGATCATGGATGCGGGAAACGAGTATCTCGTCCATATGGGGAAATACCCGGTCATCAGCATTTCTTTGAAATCAATGAAACAGTCTTCCTTTGAACTTTCTTTTGAAATGCTGAAAAAAGCAGTGTCAGAAGAGTTTTTGCGCCACTGGAAAGAGGTGGAAGAAAGCGGAAAACTGACAGATGCTCAGAGGGAGCGCTTTTTAAGGATACGGGATGTAAAAGGCAGTAATGCGGATTATGCCGATGCGTTAAAGTTCCTTTCGGAATGTCTGAATGTCTGCTATGGTGTATCATCGATCATTCTTATCGATGAGTATGATGTGCCTCTGGAAAATGCGTATTTTGCCGGGTTTTATGAAGAGATGGTCAGTATAATACGCTCTCTGTTCGAATCAGCATTAAAGACTAACGAATATCTTGAATTCGCGGTTGTGACGGGATGTCTTCGCATCAGCAAGGAGTCGATATTTACAGGCCTTAACAATTTCAAAATTAATTCGATCACAACACAGCTTTATGCGGAATATTTTGGTTTCACTTCGGAAGAGGTCGAACAGACTTTGGAGTTTTATGACTTGAAAGAGAATATGCCCAGGGTTAGAGAGTGGTACGATGGGTATCAGTTTGGGACAACGGAAGTCTATAATCCGTGGAGTGTGATAAATTATCTTCAGGACTGTTTCAAAAATAAAAATTCATTGATGCATCCCTACTGGTCCAATACCAGTTCCAACAGTATTGTGCGCAGATTGGTAGAGAATGCGGACATTTCTGCAAAGCAGGAGATTGAAGCGCTTATAGAAGGCGGAACGATAACCAAACCGATCCATGAGGATATCACTTATGACGATATGGATTCGACCCAGGACAATCTCTGGAATTTCCTCTTTTTTACAGGGTATCTGAAGAAGATCAGCGAGCGTCAGGAGGGGGAGACGATCTATATCGAGATGGCGATCCCCAACAGAGAGGTAAGGTATATTTATAAGAGGACTGTACTGCGCTGGTTCGAGGAAAAAACAGAGCAGAAGGAACTGACCCCTCTCTATGAAAGCATCTTAAATGGCGATACCGGGAAGATGTCGGAGATTCTGTCAGAGAATCTTATGGAAACGATCAGTTTCTATGATTATCAGGAAAGTTATTATCACGGATTCCTTGCAGGGATGCTCAAGAATATCGGTAACTATATCGTTATGTCAAACAGGGAGTCCGGAAACGGAAGGCCGGATATACTGCTGAAATATCCCAGTGTCAGAGGGAAAGCCGTGATCATGGAGATCAAAGTATCGAAGACTTATCGGGGAATGGAAGAAAAATGTGATGAGGCGCTCCGGCAGATCGAGGAGCAGAGATATGATGAGGCGTTGAGGGAAGAAGGGTATGAAGATATCCTGAAATATGGCATCGCGTTTTATCGGAAAGAGTGTATGGTGAAGAGCGCATCCGTATAAAAAACTCCGGAACATGCAGCAGTTCTGCTCTGGCATGTTCCGGAGACTTTTTCTTTTTTTACGTGCATTGCGCTTCGAACTTGGCTAACAGGCGTTACCCCGGCAGTTAACTCAGCCCAGGCACCCTCACGGCACCCGAGAGCTCCTGCTTAGTGCTGCTCCGTTCCCGACCTGACACGGTTCACAGGTTCCCGTCGCGTGAGACCCAAACATC
>DWUT01000099.1 GCA_019120615.1 Candidatus Mediterraneibacter norfolkensis | reverse complement strand
GAGAATTATCTCCTGTTGATGTCCCCGGTTTCTGAGTGTTTTCATCGGTATTTCCGGTGTTGTCTCCCGATGTCTGTGTATTTCCGCTGGTGTTTTCTGTAGTATCTCCCGGTTTATCTGTATCAGGACTCTCCGGTGTAGTTATAGTCCCCTGTTCTATTACTTTTCCAGTATCTCTATCCTGAATCTCACCGCAAATAGTACATTTATGCTCCCAGTGCCCTTTCTCCGGGGAAACAAGTTTGTTTTCTGTATGAGAGATTTCATCCTGGATCTTTGTCCATACATCCTCGGTTACTGCCTCATGATGTACAGTATCAACTACTACTTCCCTGGAACCATACTGACCAGACTCACCTGCAAGCATATGGTCCTTAGCGTGCTGCAGAACTTCCTCATTGGACATACCCTCTGCGTCAAAGTCGCATCCGCAATTGTAGCATACGGTATGGATTTTTTTGATATCTTCATCCCACGCCGGGCTGACGATATTGGTTACCCAATCCCATTTCTCCGGCTGGTCAACGACTTTTACCTGATCATATACTGCGTCAGCATCCTTTACATAGTATGCATCGCCCCACGTATGAGTGTGGACTTCGGGCTCTTCCGGGGTATCAGCCTGTTTAAAAATTTCATTCGTTTGAAGCTCGATCGTTGGAGTACTGTTCATGGCGAATGCAGTACCAAAACTTCCGACTGTCAGCATCATAGTTGCTAGCAGTGCAAGTATCACTTTACGTTTCATTTTCTTTCTTCCTCCTTAGAATAATTTTAAAATCCTTTGTAAATCATAGAATTAAAATTAAAAAAATATTAGCCGAATATGGCTAATATGATTATAGGACATCCCCGAGTAAGATGCAAGTAAAAAAGGGGATACATGCAATGATTTCATTTGAACCATTCTGGAGGACATTGAAAACCAAAGGAATTACACAATACCAACTTATAAATAAATACCATATTTCAGCAGGACAATTATCACGTATGAGAGCAAACGGATATATATCAACCCATACAGTTGATGTACTATGTGGAATATTGGATTGTCAGGTAGAAGATATATTGAAATATACGAAAAATACAGACGTATGAATATTAAAAGAAACCATTTTGTTATATCAAAATAGTGTTTCTGGATGTAAATGTTGAAAAGTAGTTTTAGAGAGGAAAATCGACTGAGATTTTCTGATTTAGAAATCGGACGCTTGCACAGACGACCCGCCGCCCTGTTAGGAACTGTCGCTCTGTGCATCCGCTTTGCGGAGCGCTGGGACTCTTGAAACGATGAACAAGGAAAAAGAGGATTGAAGAGTCGGGAGAGCCGTGATAAAATTACTTTATTGTTGCGAAAGGGTAACAAGAGGCGTTTGAACACCTTTTTGAACACCTACGATAGATGAAGCCCCCAAAGCTCCTTTCTTACAGTGTTTTTGGAATTGCTTATTGGTTCAAATCCGGTCTGCGCCTCTTTTGAAGGCAGGGGGAAATGCTGAATAACCGGCATTTCTCCCTGCTTTTTTTGCACAATATGGAGGAAAAGGAAGGAAAACACGGATGGAACAAAAGCATGAATCTGACATGACGCCAAAGGAGAAACGGCAGGCGGAACTTGAAAAGCTCCGCGGGATGAGCCTGGGAGAGAAAGCGGGATATCTCTGGACTTACTATAAGATCTGGCTTCTCATTCCAGTGATCCTGATCATCGTGATCTGGCAGGGAATCCAGATCTATCATAATGCACGGGAAGTGGAGCTGATCTCCATCGGGATCGCGGACAGCGGGCTGGATACGACAACCGGGCAGGAGGCGTTTGAGAGAGATCTGCTGGTGACTCTGGGGACCGGAGAGGCACATGAGGTTATAACGCTGGATACTGGCATAAGTTCAGGTGATGATTCCGCTTCTGTCATGAAGCGTGCGACCGTAATTGGAGCGGGGACAATGGATATGATGATCTGTGGGGAGGAACTGTACGAAGAATATGAGTCTCAGGGCGCATTTGCGGACTGGGAGGAGATCCTGGGAGAAGATTACGGAAAATATGAGGAATATTTTGATGATGGACGGCTGGATCTATCGAAGAGTGCCCGCTGGGATTCCTACGGGCTGGTCTTATATGAACCGGTGTATGCCGGCGCTCTTGCAGGTTCGGATAAGACGGGCGCGCTGCGGCAGTTTGCCGAGTATTTTCTGAGTTATATGCAGTGAGAAAAATATAAAAAATCTGTTCTTTAATGTTTTTTATTTTTTCTCATTTATACTGGACACATGATAAAGACGGGAGGACGACATATGAAGAGCAGATATATACTGACAATGGCAGGGATCATACTTACATTTGCACTTCTCGCAGGGTGCGGTTCAGTATCAGGAGGCGGAACTCAGGGAGGAGGAAATACGGCGGACAGCGGTTCCTCAGAGAGGGAAGAGGAACTTCAGGCGGAGATCGATTCCCTGAGAGAGGAGCTGGATGCCCTGAAGAATGAACAGAATTCACAGAGCAGCAGTGCGGGACAGAGTGAAAACGGCGACGCAGCCCCAAGTCAGAATAACGGCGGCAGTTCCCGAACCGAGAGCGGAGGACAGACGCCTTCCGGCGCTCAGATCAGTATGGAAGAAGCGATGCAGATCGCCCTTGACAGGGTACCTGGCGCTACCGAGCAGAATATCTCCATTGAACTGGAGAGGGATGACGGCTGGTTGATCTATGAAGGGGATATCCTGTATAACCGGATGGAGTACGAGTTCGAGATCGACGCGCAGAGTGGAATGATGCTGAAATGGGAAGAGGAAGCGTGGTAGGAAAAAGCCTGGCGGAATGCTGACAAGAAAGAACCGGATAATGACGGAGAATAAGTAACCCGAAAATGCAGATCCAGAAATGGAGTGTATTTCCGGGTTTTTTAAGAAAATCCTAAAAACTAAAATGGGTGAAATGATTGTAGTATAAATACGGGAATGGCATGATAAAAGAAGGGAAATTCGATAAAATAATACGAATAATCTGAAAATATATAATCGGATTATTCACCAGTGATAGGAGGGAGCAGTATGAGTAAAGCAAGAAAGATCATGGCATAGATGTTGACAGTGATCATGGCACCGGGGATGGGGACAACGGTGTCAGCGGCAGCAGTGGAACTGGCAGGATACAGGAAGTTTAGTTAGAATGCTTATCTTAAGACTCATTCAGCAGAGATTTGTTTGTGAAGAACAGTTGTTTCGGACTTTTAGGTTTGTCAGGCATACTCATCCGTATACGGTCTTCTTCCACCAAAGGCATTACATATTTCTGGATGGCATAGGCAGTAGACTTCAACCCGAGAAATTCACTGATTTCTTTTTTGGTGCGGGGCGTTATACAGAACAGGAGGAGATCATGACCCTCGACCCTTTCTTCCTGTATCTGACGGGAAGGTTCTTTGGACTCCAATTCATTTCTGAAACACCACTCTAAAATTTCCGCGTTCATCTGAAAATTCGGGTTCCTTCAGACCATATCCGGCCATTTCTCTGCGGATCGTAGGGATTCCAGAGTACCGGTTTTCTGTAATTCCCATTACTTCAAGAGCCAGTGCAAGAACAGGATTTCGTGTATCAGGCTGTACCTTGCCCAGCTGGTCGGCTTTGATGCGGCCGTAGATTCCGCCCGGACTTCGGATCTCTATTCTGTCATCAAACATGATCAACTGAACGGGCATTGCCTCAGTATGTATACTGTAATCCCGATGTACCAGTGCGTTTAGTATGGCTTCACGAACTGCCGTGAGCGGGTAGTCGGTCCGATCTGCTCTTCTTCCTGTGTCAGGATCGATGATGGTATGGTGACGCATATTCCTCTTTACGAACTGGAGGGCAGTTTCCAGCATTTGCGGGATAGTTCCTTCGATTCTCTCATTATCTGTAAATCGTTCGCCGAGATCTCCTGTTTCGCCCATTTCCGTTCCGGGAATTACCATGGCTATAATGGAAAAACCGGAGAAAAAGGCCTGTGGATACGGACGGAACAGCATGACTGTGGTTAAAGTCAGAACACCATCCCTGGTAATGCTCATCAGTTCACAGATCGTATCATCAGACAGATTTGACAAATTCGGCTTTCCTTCTTTCAGCTTTTTGACGTAGGCTTCCAGCATTTGTGTATCGATCGTCTTCATAGTCGCTCTTGGAACAGTACGGATATCATCCTGATATTTTTTCCGAAAAGCTTCATAGCTGTAAATTTCATATTCGGTCATTGGTTTATCACTGTCACCGGAACGAATATACGAGCCTTTGATCCGCCCGACTCCTTTGTAATAGCAGGGGCGTTCTGAAAGATCCACGGAAGGGATTTCAGCAGAGACAAAAATCTTGCCGCCTTTTCCGCGACAGTAAAGAGCGGTCTGACTACGGGCTGCATCTGGAGACAGTGGCTGTTTACCTTTTTTGCAGATCCTGTGGGTCATATACGCCTGTTTCCTGAAAGTCATTGTCTTCATCCACACCGAAAATGATGATTCCGCCGTCGTCCTGATTGGAAAAGCTGGAAAGAGTATCAAACAGTTTACGGGGGCAGCCCTTTGCGGCGCATTTGATTCCCAGTGTTTGAGTTTCAGATTTGTGCTGCTGTATATCATTTAGGATTTCAATTAAATTTTCAACTGTCATTTCAAATTCCTCCTCCCAGTTTTAGATTCAAAGAGAGAATCTAAAATAGAATTTAAAATAGGATCTCAAATTTAAAACGGAATCTCTAATTTCAAAATAAGATTTCAAATCTTTCACTAAATATCTTTCCCCACGCTGTCCCGGTAGATCAGCGTGGTATCGATCTCGATCTTGATGGGCGGCTGTCCGGGATCCTCCATCAGGCTGAGAAGTCTCCGCGCCGCCGCCTCGCCCATGTACTGCTTCGGGACATGGATGGTTGTCAGGGCGGGATCGATGACTGTGCTCACCGGCATGTTATCGAAGCCGACGATGGAGATATCCTCCGGGATCCGGTAGCCGTTCTGCATCAGAGCCTTTGCGGCGCCCACGGCGATCAGGTCATTGTCTGCAAAGTAACAGGAGGCAAGTTCTTCCCCGTTTTTAATGAGTTCTCTCATGTCCGCGAAAGCCCCCTCCACAGACGGCGTCAGCAGATGGGTGATGCTTTTTGACGCGGACATTCCGCAGGAGCGGACTGCTTTGTAGAAGCCGGAGGAGCGCTCCGCGAAGTTGCTGATCTGGTATGCGGACTGAAGGTATCCGGGCTGTTTTCGGCAGGAGCGGATCAGGTGGCGTGCTGCCAGATAGGCTCCCTGCATGTTGTTGATCAGCACGCAGTTGCACGGGACTGTGTCGAAATAGGCATCCAGAAGGACCAGCGGGATCGGCAGGTCCAGGAAGGACCTGAGATCCGCCGCTTCCATTTCCGTGCCCAGCAGGATGATCCCGCAGCAGTCGGAATACTGGATATCCTCGATCTGTTTCTGCAGAGTATCTTCCTCTTCATATATATAGCTGATCTTCAGTTTCTGTCCCTGCTTCTTGCATTCCAGGGCGATCCCGTCCGATACCTGGGAGAAGAAGGGAGTGTCCGCCACGACGGCTCCGTGCTTTTTATACATTACAAAATAGATCTCGCCGGACGGCGTTTTCTTTTTATCTGAGAGACGGGAAAAATCATATCCGTACCGCTCCGCGGCGTCCAGGACTTTGCGGCGGGTCTCCGTGCTGACGCCCGGTTTCCCGTTCAGCGCCATCGAGACTGCGGCGGCGGACAGGTTCAGTTTTCCGGCAAGTTCTTTCGCTGTGATCCCCATGACTTAATCTTAAGTCTCCTTTCATGATTCGTGCATTTCTGATGTCTCTATTATGTACTTGTTCAGTAAAAAACTCAATAATTAAGTTGAAAATTCAGTAAATAATACTTAATAATCCGATGAAATTAAGCTAAGACACGACTATACTGAAGGTAAATCAAGAACAGAGATTCATCAGGAAAGGAGTCTTACGGAAATGACAAAGATCAAATTAGGATACGCACCGACCAGAAGGAGCATCTTCAGTGCGCCGGACGCGCTGAAATTCAGAGGACTGACAGCTCAGAGGCTGACAGAGATGGGAGTTGATTTCGTGGATATCACGGACATCAACGAGGAAGGCCTTCTCTATGACGACAAGGATGTGGAGAAGATCGCCGCGAAGTTTGAGAAAGAGGAAGTAGACGGACTCCTGCTTGCGCACTGCAATTTCGGTACCGAGTATGTATGTGCAAGGCTTGCGAAAAGGCTTGGCGTGCCGGTGCTCATCTGGGGACCGCTGGATGAGAGACCGGAGCCGGACGGAGTACGTCTGAGAGATACGCAGTGCGGCCTGTTCGCAACGGGAAAAGTGCTGAGAAGATTTCAGGTTCCTTTTACATATCTGACAAACTGCCGCCTGAACGACCCGGTATTCGAGAGAGGGGTAAAGGATTTCCTGGCTGTCTGTAATGTAGTCAAGACATTTAAGAACATCCGGATCCTCCAGATCTCTACAAGGCCGTTTGATTTCTGGACGACCATGTGCAACGAGGGAGAGCTGCTCGAGAAATTCAATATCCAGCTTTCTCCGATCCCGATGCCGGAACTGACAGAAGAGATGAAGGCGGTAAAAGAGGATAAGGAAAAGATGGGCCAGATGCTCGCTTATATCAACGAGACAATGACTGTCAAGATCAAGGAGAACGAGGTCGAGAACGTGGCTGCCCTTGCTCTTGCGATGGAGAACCTGGTGGAGAAATACGGATGCCAGGCGGCGGCGATCCAGTGCTGGAACGCGCTGCAGACTGAGATCGGCATCATGCCCTGCGCGGCAAATGCGATCCTCAACGAGAAGGGCATCCCGGTAGTATGTGAGACGGATATCCACGGTGCGGTCACCGCGCTGATGGTGGAAGCGGCAGGAATGGGAGAGACCCGCAGCTTCTTCGCGGACTGGACGATCCGTCACCCGGACATCGAGAACGGAGAACTCCTGCAGCACTGCGGACCGTGGCCGGTATCTGTGGCAAAGGAGAAACCGGAGCTGACCTATCCCCTTGCCTTTGATTATCCGGGAAGCCTGACAGCAGAGGCGAAGCACGGAGATGTGACGCTCTGCAGGTTCGACGGGGACAACGGAGAGTATTCCCTCCTTCTCGGAAATGCGAAGGGCGTGGACGGACCGAAGGGAATGGGAACTTACCTCTGGGTAGAGGTGGAGAACATCAAACGTCTCGAGGCGAAGATCGTCGAGGGACCGTACATCCACCACTGCGTCGGCATCCACAAGGATGTAGTGCCGGTTCTGTACGAAGCATGTAAATACATCGGCGTGAAACCGGATCTCTATGACCCGATCGAAGAGGATGTTAAGGCGTACTTAAGAGGCGAATGAGGATTCAGGAAAGGAAGTAGAAGTATGAATTTAAAAGCATTGGCATATCAGCTCAGGGAAGATACGATCAATATCATCTGCGCCGGAAAGGCGGGACATATCGGTGGAGATATGAGTGTGATGGAAGTCCTGGTGGAACTGTATTTTGATCAGATGAACATCAGCCTGGAAAATATGGACGACCCGGACCGTGATCTGTTCGTGCTCAGCAAAGGACATTCCATGGAGGCATATTACGCAGTCCTGGCGGAGAAAGGATTTCTTGATAAAGAGGACGTGCTGGAGAACTTCAGCAAATTCGGTTCCAAATACATCGGCCACCCGAACAATAAGTTGCCGGGGATCGAGATGAACTCCGGTTCCCTGGGACACGGACTTCCGGTCTGTGTCGGCATGGCAAAGGCATCGAAAATGGACCATAGAAACAACAGAGTTTACGTGATCATGGGCGACGGCGAGCTGGCGGAGGGATCCGTCTGGGAAGGAGCCATGGCGGCGCACCAGTACAAGCTGGACAATCTGTGCGCAGTGGTGGACCGCAACCGTCTGCAGATTTCAGGAAATACAGAGGACGTCATGGGACACGACGACCTTCACGAGCGCTTCCGGAGTTTCGGATGGCATGTGATCGACGTGGCGGACGGAAACGATATCGACCAGCTCCACGCTGCGTTCGAGGAGGCAAAGACAGTGGAGGGACAGCCTACGGTTCTGATCGCAAATACGGTCAAGGGAAAAGGTTCTTCTATCATGGAGAACAAGGCAAACTGGCATCACAAAGTTCCGACGGAAGAAGAATATCAGACGATCATGAAAGATCTGAAAACGGCAAAGGAGGCGCTTGAGTAATGGGAAAAACAGCAAACAAACAGATGATCTGTGAAGTATTGATGGAAGCGGCAAAGGAAGACAGAAATATTGTCGCGCTGTGCAGCGACTCCAGAGGAAGCGGATCCTTCACCCCTTTTGCGGACACTTATCCGGAGCAGTTCGTAGAGACCGGGATCGCGGAGCAGAACCTGGTCAGTATCGCGGCAGGTCTGGCAAAATGCGGGAAGAAAGCCTATGCGGTTTCACCGGCGAGCTTCCTTTCTACCAGAAGTTACGAGCAGTGCAAGGTTGACGTTGCCTACTCCAATACCAATGTCAAGCTGATCGGCATCAGCGGCGGAATCAGCTACGGAGCCCTTGGAATGAGCCATCATTCCGCACAGGACATCGCAGCCATGAGCGCTATCCCGAACATGCGCGTGTACATCCCCAGCGATCACCTTCAGACGGCGGAGCTTACCAAAGCGCTCCTGAAGGATGAGAAACCGGCCTATATCCGTGTGGGAAGAAATGCCGTGGATCCGGTTTACGAGGAGGGCAATGTTCCTTTTGAGATGGACAGGGCAACAGTTGTGACAGAGGGAAACAAGGACGGAAACGACGTGGCGATCATCGCCTGCGGAGAGATGGTAAAACCAGCGAAGGATGCGGCGGAGCTACTGGAAAAAGAAGGAATCCACGCCTCTGTTCTGGATATGTACTGCGTGAAACCTCTGGATGAGGCGGCTGTGGTCCGCGCGGCGGAAAACGCAAAGGTGGTCCTCACTGCGGAGGAACATGCGCCGTTCGGAGGCCTGGGTTCCATGGTGGCTCAGGTTGTCGGAAGAGAGTGCCCGAGAAAGATCGTGAACATCGCGCTTCCGGATGCGCCGGTCATCACCGGAACGTCAAAAGAAGTATTTGACTATTATGGAATGAACGCGGAAGGGATTGCCGCGAAAGCGAAAGAAATGCTGGGCGCGGAGTGAGGAAAATGTCTGAGAAATATATTATAGGTATTGACCAGAGCACCCAGGGGACGAAGGCGCTGCTCTTTGATGAAAACGGTGCTCTGCTGCGAAGGGACGATCTGCCGCACCGGCAGATCGTCAACGAGAAGGGATGGGTATCCCATGACCCGGAGGAGATCTACAGGAATACAGTGCAGGTCGTGAGGAAGCTGGTGGAGGAGAGCGGCATTCCGAAGGAGAGCGTGCAGGCTGTCGGGATCAGCAATCAGAGGGAGACTTCCCTTGTCTGGGAGAAGGAGTCCGGTAAGCCGGTGGCGGATGCGGTCGTGTGGCAGTGCGCCCGGGCCGCGGAGATCTGCGAGCGGATCGGGAACGGAAACGCAGAGAATGCAGGAGCGCCGGAAACGGCCGGAGATACAGGGGCGTCAGAAGCTGCCGGAAATACAGAGAACTCAGGGATTTCGGAGATGATCCGGGAGAAGACCGGACTGCAGCTCTCCCCCTATTTTCCTGCGGCAAAGCTTGCCTGGATCCTGGAGAACATACCGGGGGCAAAAGAGAAAGCCGGGGAGCATAAACTCTGCTTCGGAACGGTGGATACCTGGCTCGTTTATAAGCTGACCGGAGGAAAAGTCTACAAGACGGATTATTCCAACGCATCCCGGACCCAGCTGTTTAATATCTTTGAACTGAAATGGGACGAGGAGATCTGCCGTCTCTTCGGCATTGACGCGGGGGATCTGGCGGAAGTGTGCGACTCTGATTCTTGCTTCGGGGAGACGGATTTTGACGGTTTCTTTGACCGGCCCATCCCGATCCACGGGGTTCTGGGAGATTCCCACGGAGCGCTGTTCGGACAGGGATGCCTGGAACCGGGGATGATCAAGTGTACTTACGGGACAGGCTCTTCTATCATGATGAACATCGGGGAGCAGCCGGTCCTGAGCAGCCACGGCGTGGTCACATCCCTTGCATGGGGAATGAACGGAAAAGTGAACTATGTCCTGGAAGGGAATATCAACTACACGGGAGCGGTGATCACCTGGCTTAAGGTCGATATGGAACTGATCCAGTCGCCCGGGGAGACAGAGGGACTCTGCCGGAAGGCGGAGCAGGACGACAGCCTCTATTTTGTACCTGCCTTTACCGGGCTTGGCGCGCCTTACTGGGACAGTGAGGCAAAAGGCGCTCTGACCGGCATCACCAGGACCACGCGGAAAGCGGAAATGGTGAGAGCGGGCGTGGAGTGTATTGCCTACCAGATCACGGACGTGATACGGGCAATGAGCCAGGATGCCGGGACGCGGGTGCAGGAGCTCCGTGTGGACGGAGGCCCAACCGCCAACAGTTATCTGATGCAGTTCCAGAGCGACATTGCAGACACACGGGTCCTCGTGCCAAACGCCCAGGAACTGTCCGGCATCGGGGCGGCTTACGCAGCCGGGCTTGGTATCGGACTGTATGACGCAAAGGTGTTCGACGGACTGAAGCGGACCGAGTATGCGCCTTGTATGGAAACTGAGAGAAGAGAACGGAAGTACGAGGGATGGCAGCAGGCCGTGGAGACCGTGCGAACGAAGTGATGGTCGTTTTCTGCACTCCTATGTGTCCGCTGCGTTTCGCTCCGAGCGAAAGCGGGGGCGCCGGACAACATCCCATCCCGCGCGGATTTCTGTCCGGAATCACCCCATGTTTTTGTTTACGGTTCCGACGCCAGGTGTTATAATATCCATATTGGCGGCAGAACGGATATGGGTGTTCTGCCTGTAAGGAATAATCATCAAAGGAGTTTTTTTGGTATGGAACTGACAACGATTCGGGAATTATTTAAGAACAGAGAGGATTACCTGGATAAAAAGGTGACAGTTGGGGGCTGGATCCGCAGTATCCGTGACTCGAAGACATTCGGCTTCATCGTCATGAACGACGGATCTTATTTTCAGACGCTTCAGATCGTATATCATGATAAAATGGACAACTTCGCGGAGGTCTCAAAGCTGAATGTGGGAGCTGCGGTCATCGTGACGGGAACGCTGGTGGCAACACCCCAGGCGAAGCAGCCGTTTGAGATCCAGGCGGATGAAGTCGTGGTAGAGGGAGCATCTGCACCCGATTACCCGCTTCAGAAGAAACGTCATAGTTTCGAATATCTCAGAACGATTTCTCATCTTCGCCCGAGGACAAATACCTTCCAGGCGGTGTTCCGCGTGAGATCACTGGCGGCTTACGCGATCCACAAGTTCTTCCAGGAGAGAGGATTTGTCTACGTTCACACCCCGCTGATCACGGGAAGCGACTGTGAAGGCGCAGGCGAGATGTTCCGGGTGACGACTCTGGATATGGAGAATGTTCCGAAAAATGAGGACGGAACAGTGGATTACACGAAGGATTTCTTCGGAAAGGAGACAAGCCTTACCGTCAGCGGTCAGCTCAACGGTGAGACTTACGCTCAGGCATTCCGCAGCATCTATACATTCGGTCCTACGTTCCGTGCGGAGAACTCCAACACGACGAGACATGCGGCGGAGTTCTGGATGATCGAGCCGGAGATCGCCTTCGCGGATCTGGACGACGATATGGAACTGGCGGAAGCCATGCTGAAATATATCATCAACTATGTGCTCGAGAATGCGCCGGAGGAGATGAACTTCTTCAATTCCTTCGTGGACAAGGGACTTCTCGACCGGCTCCACAATGTGGTGAACTCCGATTTTGCACGGGTGACATATACAGAGGCCATCGACATCCTTTCAAAGAACAACGACAAGTTTGAGTACAAGGTTTCCTGGGGATGTGACCTTCAGACAGAGCATGAGCGCTATCTGACCGAGCAGGTCTACAAGAGACCGGTGTTCGTGACGGATTATCCGAAGGAGATCAAAGCATTCTATATGAAACAGAACGACGACGGAAAGACCGTGGCAGCGGTTGACTGCCTTGTTCCGGGGATCGGGGAGATCATCGGAGGAAGCCAGAGGGAGGACGACTACGACAAGCTCCTGAACCGTATGAATGAGCTGGGGCTCAAGGAGGAAGACTACGGCTTCTATCTGGATCTGAGAAAATACGGATCCACAAGACACGCCGGATTCGGTCTGGGATTTGAGCGCTGCGTGATGTATCTGACAGGTATGTCGAATATCCGTGACGTGATCCCGTTCCCGAGAACGGTGAACAACTGTGAGTTATAAAGTCGATCTATATATTTCCGTTTTGAAAACAGGAGGGCGAGGCAGCGTTTGATGCCGCGCCCTTTTCCGCGATAAGTCAGGCAGGCGGACGACAGCGCGGTAAGTTCGGCAGGCGGACGACATGCGCGATAAGCCTGGCGAAGGATATGTGGGGGAGGATGACTGCGAAAGGAAAAACGGAAATTCGGGGAAAGGGGAATGTAAGATGAGATTTATCCATATCGCGGATGTGCACCTGGGAGCGCAGCCGGACGCGGGGCCTGCCTACACAGAGGACCGGCCGGGGGAACTGTGGGACACTCTGGAGAAAGTGCTGAAAATATGCGAGAGAGAGCAGACAGATCTTCTTCTGATCGCGGGGGATCTTTTTCACCGGCAGCCGCTTCTGCGGGAGTTGAAAGAGGTGGATTACCTCTTTTCTGAGCTGACACATACTCAGGTTGTGCTCATCGCCGGAAACCATGACTATATCAAAAAGGACTCTTATTACCGGACGTTTGCCTGGTCGGAGAATGTGCATCCCCTTTTCGGGAACCGGCTCGGATACGTGGAATTCCCTGAACTTGAGACGGCGGTCTACGGGCTGAGTTATCATTCTAGGGAGATCGGGGAACCGCTCTATGACAACTGCACTGCGGAAGGACTGCAGAGATATGAGATCCTTCTTGCTCATGGCGGTGACGGAAAGCATATCCCTTTCGACCGGAAGGCTTTGTCGGAAAGCGGATTTGACTATATCGCCCTGGGGCATATCCATAAACCTGAGGTGCTGGAAAAGGACCGGATCATCTATGCAGGGGCGTTGGAACCCATCGACCGGAATGACACCGGCCCCCACGGATTTGTCAAAGGGGAGATCCGGGCGGACGGGGTGCGGACAGAGTGGATTCCGTGTGCAGAAAGAGAATATGTCCATCTTCGGATCCCGGTGGATGAGAAAGATACCTCCGGGAGTGTTCGAAGGAAAATCAGTAAATTAAAAAGTGAATATAACAATAAAAATATATTTAAAATAATTTTGACAGGAACAAGAGGCGCGGATGTTGTATTTGATACCGGGCGGATGGATGATGTGGGGAATATACTGGAGATCGTGGACGAGACCCGGAGAAAGTATGACCTGGAGCGTCTCAGCCGGGAGAACCGTGACAATCTGATCGGAAGATTTATCGGGGAATTCCGGGACTGTGAAGAGGGAAGTGTGGAGGAACTGGCATTGAGTGAAGGACTGGAGGTACTTCTGGAATATAAGGGGCGGCAGATATGAGGATCAGGGAACTATATCTGAAGAATTTCGGAAAATTTTCGGAAAAACATTTTTATATGAAGGACGGCGTGCAGGTCGTCTATGGGGAGAACGAGTTCGGCAAATCCACTCTCCATGCATTTATCCGGGCCATGCTCTTTGGGATGGAGAGGGGCAGAGGGAGAGCGGCCGGGAAGGATGCGTTCAGCCGGTTTGAGCCCTGGGAGAATCCCGGCTATTACGCCGGAGTCATGCGTTTTGAGTGCGGGGGAAGGAATTTCCGCCTGGAGAGAAGTTTTGACCGGATTTCGAAACATGTATCGCTTGTGTGCGAGGATGACGGGGAAGAACTGTCAGTGGAACACGGCGACCTTGAAATGCTCCTGGGCGGGATCACTCCGGCTGAGTTTGACAGTACTGTGTCGGTAGGACAGCTTATGGCAAGACCGGGGGAGGAACTGGCGGAGTCTCTGAAAAACTACGCGGCCAATTACTATGAGACCGGGGGCGGGGAAGTGGATCTGAGCGGTGCCCTGGATGAACTGCGGGAGCGCCGGAAGGAAGTGGAGCGCGGACTGAAGGAGGAAGAACGGATTCAGGATGAGAAACGGAAGACCCTTGCTCAGGAACGGGCCTATCTGGAACGGGATCTGAATAAACTCAGGGAAGAGTATGAAGAGAAGTGCTCCGCGGCGAGACGAGCGGCCCGGGAGAAAGAAAAGAGAGCCGGGCAGAAACCGCCGTATCAGAGGAAGGAGGTCGAAAGGACGCCGGAGCGGACGTGGGAAGCTTCGAAGCATAGCCGGGGATATGAAAGAAATCAGAATATATCGGGAAAAGGAACTGATACAGGCATCCGGATCCCCGCCGGAGTGATCTGTCTGATCCTGGGAACGCTTGGGATCCTGGCGGGACTGGTGATGAACAAAAAGAGTTTTGCGGTGAGCGCGGCTACAGGTGTGATCCCCGTGCTGCTGTTGATCGCCGGAGTGCTGCTCCTTATGTCGGGGATCCAGAGGATCCGCCGGGCGAAGACAGAGCAGTGGAACGACGGGGAAGAAGAGAGAGAGGATGGCGGCGAGGATTCCATACTGCGCGAACTGGAGCGGCAGGAGGAACGGCTCCGCTGGGAAATGTCGCGGATCCGCGCGGAGTGGCAGGACAAGCAGGTCCGGGCAGAGAACCTGCGGGAGCAGGAGGAAGAGTTCACCCGCAGCGATACGGAGAAGAACCTTCTGAGGCGGCGCCGGGCGCTGCTGCTGGCGGAAGAGAAGATCCGTTCTGCGGCGGAGGAGCTGGGGCAGCAGACGTCTCAGCTTTTGAACCGCAGGGCTTCTGAGATATTCGCTGAACTTACTGCGGAAAAGTACCGGGGGATCGAGGCGGACGACCGGCTGGAGATCACGGTCTGGGACGGAGAGCGGCGGATTCCTGCGGAGCGTCTCAGCAGAGGAACCCTGGAGCAGATCTACTTTTCTGTGCGCATGGCGGCAGCGGAACTTCTCCAGGAGGAACCCATGCCGCTGATCTTTGACGATACTTTTGCGTTTTATGATGACAAAAGGCTGGAATCTGCGCTAAAATGGTTGAGCAGACAGGACAGACAGGTTATAATATTTACCTGTCAGAGACGAGAAGGAGAAATGTTACATGAAGATAGAACTGCCAAGAAAGGTATTGATGATCATCAATAATCTGCAGCTCCATGGCTACGAGGCTTTCGCGGTAGGCGGCTGTGTCCGGGATTCGATCCTGGCGAGACGGCCGGAGGACTGGGACATCACAACTTCGGCGAAGCCGGAGGAGATAAAGAAGCTGTTCCGGAAGACAGTGGATACGGGGATTGAGCACGGGACGGTCACGGTGCTCCTCGGGAAAGACAGTTATGAGGTGACTACGTACCGGGTGGACGGGGCGTATGAAGACAACCGGCACCCCAGCGAGGTGCGCTTTACGAACCGGCTTGAGGAGGACTTAAGGCGCAGAGACTTTACGATCAATGCTATGGCCTATAATGATGAGGTCCGTCTGGTGGATGTGTTTGGCGGAATGCAGGACCTGAACCATCACAGGATCCGGTGCGTGGGAGACCCGGAGGAGCGCTTTTCCGAGGACGCCCTCCGCATTCTGCGGGCGGTACGTTTTTCGGCGCAGCTCAACTTCCCCATTGAGGAGAACACGGCGGAGGCGGTGAAGAAACTGGCTCCTACGCTGAAAAATATCAGCGCGGAGCGGATTCGCACAGAACTGGTAAAACTTCTCATATCACCTCATCCGGAGCGTATCCAGGACGCCTATCTGCTGGGGATTACGAAGGTCATCCTGCCGGAGTGGGACGCTATGGTCGGAGTTGCGCAGAAAACACCCCATCATAAGTATGACGTAGCGGACCATACGCTTCATGCGCTGAAGAACGTCAAACGGGATAAAGTCCTGAGACTTACGATGCTGTTCCATGACATGGGGAAGCCGGCGGTGAAGACTACTGATGAGAATGGCCGGGATCATTTTAAAGGACATGCCCTTGTCAGCGAGGAAGTGGCGAGAAAGGTTATGCGCCGTCTGAAGTTTGACAATGAGACGATCAAGATGGTCACAAAACTGGTCTGCTATCATGATTACCGTGTGGAAGCCACCCCTCAGAATGTGCGGAGGGCAATGAACCGGATCGGCGTGGAGCTGTTCCCTTATTATCTGGCCGTACGGATGGCAGATGTGAAAGCCCAGAGTCCTTATAAAAGAAGGGTAAAGATTGAGAACATTGTGGAAATGAGACGGATCTACAGAGAGGTCCTTCAAAATGGAGAGTGCGTGACCCTGCGTCAGCTCGCTGTGGGCGGCAGAGACCTGATGGCTCTCGGCATGAAGCCGGGAAGGGAACTGGGCAGTATGCTGAGCGATCTCCTTGAATATGTGATCGACGATCCTTCCCGCAACACGAAAGAAAATCTGTGTGAATATGTAAAAGAAAAGCTTGATTTATAGCATACTCGGGCTGTCTGAGTCATACATTAGAAAGAACTCGAACGCAGAACGGGCATTCTCCCGCTCCCGGATACGGAGCACGGACCGGTGATCGGGAGATACCCGTTTTTTCACAGAAACAGGGGGCAGCCATGAGAGACTATGAACTGGAAGTATTGGAACAGTATGATATGGAGGTAAAAGGCACCCGAAAAATAAGGGGTGCGTTTTTTTGCGACACATATGAGGGGACTATGATCCTGAAGGAGACAAAGATCTCCGAGAGACGTGCCGCGCTTATGTATATCATCCTGAGCCGCCTGGAGCTTGAGTCCGGCATGAACGTTGATACGCCGGTATTCTCCAGAGACGGTGCGTTGGTCGTTACTTCCAGGGAAGGCAGAAAGTATATGCTGAAAAAATGGTTTTCGGGCAGAGAGTGTGATCTGAAACGGGAATCCGAGATTGTGGGAGCGGCCGAGAATCTTGCCAGACTTCACCGTGAGCTGCAGTGGAGCGTGCCGCCCGGCTGTGATGGTGTGACCTGCCCTGCTGCGCAGAGGAACCCGGTGGAGGAGATGCAGCGGCACAACAGGGAGATGAAGAAGGTGCGATCCTTTATCCGGAACAGAGTCGCAAAAAACGAGTTTGAGTATCTGTATCTGGAGAATTTTGAGAAGATGTACGGGCTGGCAGAACGCGTGACCAGGCGTATGGAGGAATCCGGCAGTATGGAACTTTTTGACAGGAGCATATATGAGAAGCAGATGGTGCACGGAGACTATAACTATCATAATCTCATGATGCTTTCGGAGGGCACGGCTGTCACGAATTTTGAGCATGCCAGAATAGATATTCAGGTTCTTGATCTGTGTTATTTTTTGAGAAAAGTCATGGAAAAATGTCATTGGAAACAAAAACTGGGCAGAGAAATTCTTTTGGCTTATGAAGAAGGCAGGCATTTGGATGAGCTGGAAAGGTATTACATCGGTCTCTGCCTTGCCTACCCGGAGAAATTCTGGAAAACGGCGAGCAGTTATGCCAGGTCGAATAAAGCGTGGCTGCCGGAGAAGAGCGTGGAGAAACTGCAGACAGCAGTGAGACAGTCGGATGAAAAGGAGGCGTTCCTGGAGAGTCTGTTTGACATTGACTTGAAGAAAGAAATATGAGAGGAAAAGGTGATCTGCTCCGTAATATGTCCGCTTTTTCTGTCAGTGGCACAGAAGGTTCTTTAAGTGTGTAAAAAAGCCCGAAACTGCTTGACAAACCCATGCGAAACCGTTATAACAATACATAAGGGCGAAACCATGGGACGCAGGAAGTGGAAGCCTTTGAAAAACCAAGAAATAAATTGTATACCGATACAATTAAGAGGAGGAAATTATCCATGAACAAAACAGAATTAGTAGCAGCTGTAGCTGAGAAGGCAGAAATCTCCAAGAAGGATTCTGAAAAAGCTCTGAAAGCTTTCGTTGACGTTGTTACAGAGCAGCTGAAAGCGGGAGATAAGGTTCAGCTTGTAGGATTTGGCACATTTGAGGTAAGTGAGAGAGCAGCAAGAGAGGGGAGAAATCCTCAGACAGGCAAGACAATGAAGATCGCTGCCTGCAAAGCGCCGAAGTTCAAAGCAGGAAAAGCTTTAAAGGATGCTATCAACTAGTTTGCGATTTCGTTCATAGACGATAGATATGAATAAATAAGATAGGCACTTGCAATGCAGGACACATTGTAAGTGCCTTTTATGTGCGATAAGCCCGGCAAGCGGCTGCCGTGCCTGCACGAGCAGACATTTGCCGGACAGCGAACAGCAATGCTGTGAGCCTGCCGCGGTATCGCGGCGGACAGGGGAAGTGAATCTTCCCCCTATCCGATATTTCAGAAGTTATGACCGCAGGATCCTGCGGCCGGGAGCGGATACCCAAGAAGAGGAAAAGGAGGACAGATATGAGACTGGATAAATTTCTGAAAGTGTCCAGACTGATAAAAAGAAGAACCGTCGCCAACGAGGCATGCGACGCGGGGCGGGTAATGGTAAACGGGAAACCGGCCAAAGCCTCGGTAAAGGTAAAGCCGGGGGACATCATTGAGATTCAGTTCGGGACCAGGAACGTAAAGGTGGAAGTGCTTGCGCTCCAGGACACGACGAAGAAAGAAGAAGCAAAAGATCTTTTTAAATATTTATAGTCATAGATGCGTACAACCTCTCATAATATATAAAAGAGTTCTTTGGGAAGTCCGGGCGGAGGAGATCGCGGATGAGCTCTGAAAAAGCGGAGAGAAGGGGGATGCGTATGGAAGAACAGCGGATCGCAAAAGCACACAAGCTTGTGGTCAATAACAGAAAAACGAGTATGGTGACAGGAGTCCTCGATGTGCTTTCGTTTGACCTGAATGAGATCCTGCTTGAGACAGAGCAGGGGATGCTCATGGTAAAGGGAACGGATCTCCATGTCAACCGGCTCAGCGTGGAAAAAGGAGAGGTGGATCTGTCCGGAAATATTGACAGCATCGCTTATTCCAGTACGGCCCAGACGGGAAAACAGGGAGAAAATTTATTTTCCAGACTGTTCAGGTAGGCGGAAGGTGAAGATGGCAGGAATCGGAACAGAAGCGGCAATTTTTCTCTATGCGGGACTCTCGGGGATGACGGTTTTTTTTGCTTACCGGATACTCGGGTGTATACGAAAGATCCTGCCCCACAGCAGTGCGGCGGTCGGAGCGGAAGATATTATTTTCTGGACGGGGACCAGCGGGTATCTGTTCTATTGCATGTACAGCACAACATATGGGAGCATCAGATGGTTTTTTGTACTTGGGGTTGTATGTGGCTGCTTTGCGGCATATTTTTCTGTCCTGCTCATGACAAAACTGGCAGACAGATTCCATGTAAAATCCAAGAAAAAACTTGAAAACTCTGATGAAAGAAGATAGAATGGTCTTTAAACAGGGGATGTAAATAAACGATCAATAAGATGGGTGGAGTTGGATGAAGAACAGAAAAAGTGCAGGCGCAGGCCGGCGGCCGGCAGGACGCGGAAGGCGCCGCCGTCAGAGTCACAAACGCAGTGTGATGATGATCAGCATGGTCCTCCTTCTGCTGTGTGGCGTGCTGACGGTGAATTCCGTTACGCTCCAGGCAAAGAACGACAGCTATAAGGAACAGGAAAGGGAGCTGACGGAACAGATCGAGGAACAGAAAGCGCGGGCTGAAGAAATAAAAGACTACGAAGAATACGTAAAGACGGACGAGTATATTAAAGAGACGGCGGAGGATAAGCTGGGTCTGGTAGATCCGGATGAGATCATCTTCAAGCCGGTAAAATAGACGGGCTGTCATACAACACAGGATAATTAACAGAATATCTTACAAAAGAGGCTCCGGGAGAAATTCTCCCGGAGTTTTATCTTTCCCCGGAAGAAGAGAGAGGCGATCCAGGTGATAGTCCGCCGAGCAGGACATGATGGCTTCATCGGACGGGGAGTATCCGGAAGAAGGGAGTATGAAAGGCAATGGATGAAGGACAGGCTCTGCACAGCAGCCCTTATGTGGAACAGATTGAGAAGTTTGCGCATTCGCTGAAACAGCTTTCCCACACGTTTCTCGGACTGGAAGAAAAGAAACAGGCGTTTTCCAGCGAGGAGATCGATGAGATGTTTGACCGGGTGCGGGAAAATGTCTGCGGAAAATGTGAGAAATGTGGGTGGTGCTGGGGGGAGAATTTTGTGCATACATATCAGATGGGATACGAGGTCCTCTCGGCGGTGGACCACTACGGCAATGAACTGAATACGGAGACAAAACGGAAACTGATGCAGCGGTGCATTATGGCACCTCGTTTCCTGCGGGAAATGCTGGAGGGGTTTCACGACGCCAGACAGAATATGATCTGGACGAATCGGATCGCCAGGAGCCGGGAGAGCTGTGCGATCCAGATGGACACGTTCGCGGATATGATCCGGAGTACGGCAAAGGAACTGGAGGAGAGTATTTTCACGGATGAGCGTCTGGAGAAGAAGATCATCGCAGCGCTTCGGAAACGGGGCGTGCGGGTCCTCTACACCCAGTTTTTCATGAACCGGGAAGGAAAGTATGAGGTCCATGTCACAGCCCGGTCCATGCAGAAGGAGAAGATCAATATCAAAGATCTGGTGCATGATATCTCAAACGCGGCTGGCCGTCGGCTCATTGCCCAGAGCGACAGCGCACAGGTTCTCGGACAGCGGTACATGACCATTATCTGCCGGGAGGGACCGGCCTATTATACGATGCAGGGAGCAGCCAGGATCGGAAAGGGATGCAGCAGGATATCCGGGGATAATTTTACCATGATGGAGATGCCGGGAGGCCGGCGGGGAGTGGCTCTTTCTGACGGGATGGGATCTGGGAAGGAGGCATGTCGGGAGAGCACCCTTGTCATTGAGCTTCTGGAGGAACTTATCGACGCGGGATTCCCTGAGAAGACCGCCATACAGATGATCAACACGACTCTGGTTATGGGGAGAGAGGAGATCCATTACTCTACGGTGGATATGAGCGTCTTTGACCTGTATTCCGGAGAATGTGAGTTCATCAAGGCGGGGGCATCCTCCACCTTTATCCGCAGGAACGATTCGGTAGAGCACTTAAGCTCGACCAGTCTTCCCATCGGAGTGGTGAATTCCATTGAAATCGACTCTATCAGGAGGAAGCTGTGTGACGGAGACTTTGTCATCATGGTGACCGACGGCGTGCTGGACGCCCTTCCGGTAGGGGAGCAGGATATTCTGCTGGAGACGATCATCCAGGGGAGCGCCATCAGCAATCCAAAGGAGATGGCCCACCATGTCCTTGAGCAGGTGCTCAATTGGACAGGGAAAGAGCCGGAAGACGATATGACAGTGCTGGCGATCGGAATATGGGAATGTTGAATTTATGGATTAAATCGGGTATAGTTTACATATGATGAACAGAACAGAAAAAAAGGTAGAAGACTTTGTCAGAAAATATGATATGATCGGAAGAGATGACACGGTGGTCACAGGTGTATCGGGCGGGGCTGACTCGGTATGCCTGCTTTTTATGCTCTGCGCTCTCCGGGAACGTCTGGGATTCCGGGTGCTTGCATGCCATGTGAACCACGGCCTGCGGGGAGAGGCCGCCGACGCGGACGAGGAGTATGTCCGGAGTCTCTGTGAGAGCCTGGGCGTTCCCTTAAGGATTTTCCGGGAAAATGTAGAATTAATTGCCAGAAAAAGGAAACAATCTACTGAGGAGGCAGGACGGCTGGTGCGCCGGAGCGCCTTTGAGGAGATGTGCTGCAGGGACGGCGGGACGAAGATTGCTACCGCCCATCACCGGGACGACAATGCGGAGACTGTTCTTATGAATATCGCCAGGGGAACCGGGCTCCGGGGGCTCTGCGGGATCCGTCCGGTGAGAGGGAAGTGGATCCGACCGCTCCTGTGCCTCTCAAGAGACGAGATCGAACAGTGGCTGGGGAAGAAGAAGATCAGCTTCTGTACGGACGCCACCAATGAGGAGGACGTCTATACTCGCAACCGGATCCGGCATCATATCCTTCCGGCGCTGAAGGAACAGGTTAATGCGGGAACCGCCCGGCATCTGAGTGATCTGGCTCTGCAGGCCCAGGAGGTGTGGGACCATATCGAAAAGGAGACGGACCGGGCGGAGGCTGGATGCGTGACGTGTTCCGGGGGTGCCGGTAGCGGAAGGAAGGTCCTGGTTGACGGAGCAGGATTTGAGCGGCTTGACCCGGTGATCGCGAAGACGCTCATCCATCGATGTATCTGCAGGGCAGCCGGGGAGGAGAAAGATGTGGAGGCGGTTCACGTGACGGATATTATTGCTCTGTTCGGGAAACAGGTGGGGAAAGCGGTGAACCTTCCTTATGGAGTGAAAGCGGAGCGGACCTACAATGGCGTGCTCCTTACAAAGCCTGTCCGGACGGAAAAGTCGGCTGATGTCTCTGCAGAGGTGCCGCTGAATATTCCGGGAGACACATATTTCCCCGGAACGGGACAGATCATACAGTGCGTTCTTTTAGAGAAAACAGATGATTTTTCTCCGGAAGAGATCCCGCAAAAAAGCTACACGAAATGCTTTGACTATGATATAATAAAATACAGTCTTTCTGCGAGAAGCCGGCGCCCGGGTGACTGTCTTGTGGTCGATGGGAAGGGCAGCAGGCAGAAGCTGAAGGCTTATTTCATCAATGAAAAGGTTCCGCGCCAGGAGCGGGACAGGAAGCTTCTGATTGCAGACGGAGACCACATCGTATGGATTCCGGGAATGCGGATGAGCACAGCTTATCAGATCGGAAGCCGGACAAAAAGGATTCTTATGATAAAGATTACGGAGGACAGAGAATATGTCAGAGACGATCAGAGTATTGATCCCGGAAGAAGAAGTTGACAGGAGGATCAGGGATCTTGGAGAACAGATCAGCAAAGATTATGCAGGAAAACAGATCCATCTCATTTGCGTACTGAAGGGCGGAGTGTTCTTCATGTGCGAACTTGCAAAGAGGATCACGGTGCCGGTATCTATGGACTTTATGTGTGTGGGAAGCTACGGCGACGGGACGAAATCCAGCGGAGTGGTCCGCATCGCAAAGGACCTTGACGAATCCATTGAAAATAAAGAGGTGCTTATCGTAGAGGACATCATTGATTCAGGAAATACACTGTACTATCTTATGGATGTGCTCCACCGCAGGCATCCGACCAGCATCCGTCTCTGTACGCTGCTTGACAAGCCGGACCGGCGAGTGAAGGATGTGAAGGTGGATTATACAGGATTTGAGATCCCCGACGAATTTGTGGTCGGATATGGGCTTGACTATGCCCAGAAATATAGAAACCTTCCCTATATCGGAATAGTGGAAGGCGTGGAATAGGAAGGAGTATACAGCTTTGGACAATAACAGAAAATACAGAGGCGTCAGCGGACCGACGATTCTGATGTTCATCGTGATCGTGGTGGCTGCTCTCTGGATGGCGAACCAGCTCCAGATCCATCAGCAGGAAATGAGCTATACCCGCTTTGTGACGGAAGTGGAAGAAGGTAACGTAAAGGATGCGTATATCAGCCAGAACAGCGCAGTCCCCACGGGAACTGTGACGGTGACGCTGGAGGGCGAGGATACGGCGCGGACGGTCAATGTCTCGGATGTGGAGAAGGTGGAGACACTCCTTCAGGAAAATGACATTGACTACGGGATGTCGGACGTTCCGCGGGAGTCCATGATCACGACGATCGCGATCCCTCTGCTGATCACCCTCTGCGGTGTGATGCTCCTGTTCTTCCTCATGAACCGTCAGAACGGCGGAGCCAACGCGAAGGCGATGAATTTCGGAAAGAGCCGCGCCAGGATGACGACGCAGAACGAGATCAAGGTCACGTTCAACGATGTGGCAGGGTTGAAAGAAGAGAAGGAGGAGCTTGAGGAGATCGTTGACTTCCTCAAGGCTCCGAAGAAATATATCCAGGTCGGGGCGAGAATCCCCAAAGGAGTCCTGCTGGAGGGGCCTCCCGGAACAGGGAAGACGCTCCTTGCAAAGGCGGTCGCGGGAGAGGCGGGAGTTCCTTTTTTCAGCATTTCAGGATCGGATTTTGTCGAGATGTTTGTAGGTGTGGGCGCGTCCCGTGTCCGGGATCTGTTCCAGGACGCCAAGAAGAATGCTCCCTGCATTGTGTTCATCGATGAGATCGAC
>DWUT01000098.1 GCA_019120615.1 Candidatus Mediterraneibacter norfolkensis | reverse complement strand
GTACGCGAAGCTTCTTTTGCAAGTCTGGCGAGCATCTCCATATAACTTTCCATCGTTCTTATCTCCTCTCTCAAAGACTTGTGTGATACCGCTGTTTCGGTTCCCCTCAGGCGGCACTTTACTCCACTGCTCCCTATTGTACCATTATTTTCCGGATTCTTCCATTGTTTCTGTACTTTTTCCGTCTTTGCTTTTTATTTTGCACGTTTGAGATAAATTATCTTCAAACTTTTCTTTACTAAAAGTCAGGTGCCTAAATTGGCACCTGACTAAAGTTTACTCCAAACGCAAAGCGCCGGGTACAAACATTCTTATTTTCTAACAGCTAACGAATTTTCTTTATGCTGCTGTTGCATAATCTAAAATAAAAATTTTACTTGCTATTTTCTCAATACGATCTAAAATATCATCAATCTTTTCAGCTACAACAGTGTTTAAAAATTCTTCTCCACACTGCTCACATTTTAGACATGGCACATTCTCAATAATAACATAGCAGTTATTTAACTGCGCAAAATATGTTGTTTTAGCTGGTCTCATTTCTCCGCTCTTACAACTCATACACCTCATTTTGTTCGCTCCCTTCTAGTTTTCAGATCATCCTCAAACTTTTCCTTATCCGGGAAATATGCCGTTATTATCCGACTTCCTGATCCCTCATCACTAGCGACTACATGCAATATTTTTCCATTTACAGCTTGCCCGAAAATCAAACAACTCGGGAATGGGAAATCATCCGGATATTGCTCTATTATTTCTCCTGTCATTACACAATTCCGGACATCTTTCGCTTTTATCCCACGTTGCCTTAATCGTTCTTGTGCATGAACTGTTATAATAACTCTTTCCTGTTCATAGTATGCACGTAAATTATTTATATCAATCACCTTACGCTCCTCCCTGTTTAAATAATACTTCTATTCTTCACCATAAACAAGTGAAAGTTTCCATATTTTATATCATTTGTCATCTTACTGGCATTTCACCAATCCATAGAAAAAACGCCGGAACAGATGCCTCTCCCAATCCTGCATCCGCCCCGGCGCTTTGTCTTTCCTGCTTATACTTTGATCCGCTCCGCGATCTCGTCTCCGATCACAAAACGTTTGTCCTGGATCCCGATGATCACACTGTCATAACAGCGGTGGATCAGGCGGATCGTACCGCCTTCCTCGACGTGGTGGCTGTGCAGGAATTCAAGAACTTCCGGCACACCGAACATCCACTTGATCGTGTAGGTCTCTCCCGGTCTTGCTTCAGATAACGCCTGCATAGTACCCCTCCTTTTTTCTATTGTAGGAAACTCATGCAGGGTTAGTCAATCGCAATCTTTGTTACCCGAAAGTGACAGCAGTAAGTATTGTGTGAACAGTACCCGGTAATGCTCTACTTCAGTTCTTTCAGCCAGATATCCCTTAGATATCCTCCGTATTTCTCCTTTGTCATCACTTTCCGGTATCCCTGACGCTTCACATTCTCTCTGCTGAACCGGTTTTCGGGGTGGACCGTGCACATCAGATACCGGTATCCCATTTTCTGAAGATCCTGTTCCGCGGCCTGCATCATCCGGTATTGAAGATTGTATCCCCGGAATCCGGGCAGCACCGCTGCCGTATCCATCAGAGCGACCTGTTCCAGTTCGGTTTCCTCCATACCGATATCGTACCCCAGATTTTCCGGATCCATACCCGGGATCACGGCAAAGAACATCCCGCCGACTTCTCCCGTGTCCGCATCAACAGCAAGATAGAGTATTCCTTTTCCCTGTTTCATCCATCGCTCAAACTCTTCCAGGCTCTCCGCCACAAACCATTCTCTGTGATCCATCAGGCGGTCTACCGTCTCCACGATCTCTGCCGCCTCACTCAGCCGCTGCCCGGAGGCACGACAGATCTGTATTTTTCTGTTGCTCTTCACTTTTCCTTCCATGATCACAGATTCTCCGCAGCAAACATTCCCAGCATCACTCCCGCCAGGCACAGGACTACGCTGAGCGCCATATAGAGGAACGCCGCGGCATACTCTGCCTTTCCCAGAAGACCACAGGCTTCCAGAGAAAAGGTGGAAAATGTGGTGAAGCCTCCGCACACTCCGGTCTTCAAAAACAGCACGAGGTTTCCAGGCACGTTTCTCCTCGCCGCCGTCCCGGCGATATAACCGATAGCAAGCGCTCCCAGCACATTCGTGATCAGTGTGAGCACGGGAAAGCTTCCCTTATACGGGATCAGACTGATCCCGTACCGGAGCATGGCTCCCAGAGCGCCCCCCGCTCCCACACAGAGAAAACCCGTCATCCTCTTTTACCTCACATAGACTACATAGTCGTCTTTTCTCGGCTTTGCCGCCGGAGCATCCCCTTCCGGATATCCCAGAATGCAATGTCCCACTCCGATGTAGTCTCCTTCGATCCCCCATTTTCTGAGAAGTTCCTTTCCTTCCGGAGAATCAAAGACTTCTCTCGCCCTGTGGATCCAGCAGGAACCCACGCCGACGGCATATGCCGCGTTCATCAGATTGCCCATGACAAGGGAACCATCCTCCACACAGGTCGGTCTTTCCTTTGACGCAAGGACCACAAGGACCGTCGGCGCCCCGTAAAATGGATCCATTCCTTCAGATGCTCCCGGAAAATATTTTGCGTTCAGCCGTGACAGAAGGTCTCTCGTCTCCTTATCCTGCACTACCACGATTTTAGGGGACTGTTTTCCCATCCCTGTGGGTGCGTATGTTCCCGCCTCCAGGATCTTCTGAAGTTCCTCTTCTTTGATCTGCTCCGGTTTATAGGACCGGATGCTCCTTCTGTTCTTCAGGTCATTTAATGTTGATTCCATCGATATCTTCCTCCTTAAATCTTCTTTATCCTAAAATATGCTCTGCCACAGAACGCCACCTTCCTCTATTATGATACAGCCGTCGGGGTGGGGGCATTCTCTCTTATACTCCGCTCTGCTCCAGGCTGGCGAAAAACATCTCGTAGAGATCGTCCTCTCCTTCCAGCACCGGCGAATTCTCTCCGCCGCCGTTGGTGCTCCTCTTCATTGTGGCGTAGAATTCATCCCCGGCCTGAACGATGTCCATGGGATAGATTTCATAGCCAAGGTCTCTGCACACTCTGCAGAACTCGCCCAGATAGTCCTCACTGTCTCTTGTTTTCAGAAATCGTTTCTTCAGTTCCTCATCGTGGAGCGCCCTGTTCTGGAGCTCATCAAGCATTTCAACCGTATTTTTCATCATTCTCTCCTCCAGTCCTGTATCTGTGTAACGGTGATCCGGGATGTTCAGACCGGTTCAGATCATCCGAGTGCATTTTTATAGATGCGGTACATGTCATCCACATCCAGTTTCTTCACGCAGCCGATGGTACGCTTCCTGAAATGGCTGCATTTCTCCGCCAGTTCATGAAGCTGTTCATCTGTGGGATCCACTCCCAGTTCCCGGATATTGACCGGCATTTCGACAGACCTGTAAAAGTCCTCCATTGCCTCGATTCCTCTCAGCGCGGTCTCCATCTCATCCGTTCCCTTTTCCACACCCATGACATTTACGGCAAACTGCGCAAAGCGCTCCGGTCTGGCGTCAACCACATATCGTGCCCAGCTTCCCCAGACGGCGGCAAGCCCGGCACCGTGAGCCACATCGAACATTCCTCCCAGTTCATGTTCCAGCTGATGGCTGGCCCAGTCTCCTCCGTCTGTGCCGCAGCCGGTCAGTCCGTTGTGGGACAGGCTCCCCGCCCACATCACTTCCGCCCGGGCATTGTAATCATCCGGGTGGTCCATAAGGATCCGGGCATTCTTCATCACCGTTCGGATCAGATGCTCGCTGATCCCGTCCGTCAGTTCCATGTTCTCCACCTGATTAAAGTACCTCTCCATGGTGTGCATCATGATATCCGTACATCCGCTTGCTGTCTGATATTTGGGGAGTGTCATGGTAAGTTCCGGATCCATGACCGCGAATCTTGCCCTTCCCAGGTCACTGCTGTACCCTCTCTTGAGCCATCCGTCTTCGTTTGTTATGACGGAAGAATCGCTCATCTCAGACCCTGCCGCCGAGATGGTCAGGACGACCCCAATGGGAAGGCAGGCTTTCGCCTGACGTTTCTTTTCATAAAAATCCCATACATCCCCTTCGTTTGCAACACCATACCCGATCGCTTTTGCGGAGTCGATCACGCTTCCACCGCCCACTGCAAGGATAAAGTCCACTCCTTCTTCCTTACAGATTCTGATGCCTTCATACACAAGGGACAGTCTTGGATTTGGCACCACGCCGCCCAGAGAAATGTACTCGATCCCCGCTGCATCAAGGGAACCGTAAATGCGGTCGAGCAGTCCGCTCCTCTTCACACTTCCGCTCCCATAGTGCACCAGCACCTTTTTACACTCCTGCTCTCTCACAAGCTCTCCGACCTGTTCTTCCGTTCCACGGCCGAACACAACTTTTGTCGGAGTATAGTAATTGAAATTCTCCATTTCCATCTTCCTCCTTTGTCTTTATAGCCAAATATCTGTAAACCGGGATTTCTCCGGCGAACCAGTTTCACCCGCAAAACCGGTAAGCGGTCACACGATCTCGATCTGACAGGGCTTCATCACCTCCAGCGCCTGTGCATGCTGCTCCGGAGTCACCCCTGCACAGCAGGACGCTGCGACCTTGACCGGCACCTCCGGGAGATATGCCTTCAGGAGAAGGGCGTTGGAGATCACACAGATGTCTGTGCAGACGCCGATGAGCAGGATCTCCTCAACAGGTTCCTCCCGGTCCAGCTTCCGTACATACTCGCCCAGTTCCACACTGCCGAACGTCGGTTTGTCGATCACCACCGCCTGTCTTTCATCCAGCGCCTTCTGGATCTCACTGTTGATCTTCCACCCGTCTGTTCCTTTCACACAATGGATGACCGGAAGATTCTTTCCCTCCTGGCTATCCATATAGTTCTCCATGTGGGTATCCCGTGTCGCCACGATCTTTCCGTCAAATCCCTCTATCATCTTCACTACATCCGGGACGATAGCGCAGGCTTCCTTTGTCCCCAGCGCTCTGTCCACGAAATCATTCTGCATGTCAACTACCACTAACACTTTCATTGATCTGCTCCTCCTTTCAGGTCATAATAAAAGATGTACTGCTGCATGATCCCCGCACAGCCTTTGTACCGGTCGAACGGGAAACTGCCCCCATACTGTGAGTCTACCACTTTCTTTATATGAGTGTCTACCGGGAATGCATCAAGCTGGTGCAGGGCAAACAGGCAGATGCAGTCCGCCACCTTGCCGCCCACTCCCGGAAGTTTCATCAGTTCCTTCCTTGCTTCGGGGTATTCCATCCGGGACAGTCCCGCAAGATCCACCTTTCCGGACGCCGCCATCTGCGCCGTTCCGCAGATATATCTGCTGCGGTATCCCAGTTTCAGAGCCCTCAGTTCCTCCTCTGTGGCGCGTGCAAGACTTTCCGCGCCGGGGAAAGTATAATATCCCTTTCCTTCCGGCGTCTCACGTTTCTCTCCGTACCGTTCACCCAGGGTACGGATCAGCCCTTTGATCCGGGGAATATTGTTCTGCTGGGAGAGGATGAAGGTAATGATCATCTCCCACACATCCTGCCGCAGGATGCGGATGCCGTTTCCAAAATCCGCTGCTCTCCGGAGATAATCGTCTCTCTGATCGATCCGGGACAGATACACGCCGTAATCCGTGTCCAGATCAAAATATATTTTCCAGAAACCCTCGTACTCTTCCGCTGAGCAGTACAGAATCGTCTTATCCGGCATCACTTCCAGTTTCAGATAGCGATCCGAAGCGATCACTTCATAGTTTCCGTCCTCTGTCTGGTCCAGCCGGAAACACTGTCCTGATCCGCAGATCTGCGGAACGGAAAAATATTTGTTGTCAACTGTTATCATCTTCGCACTCCTGCGGACCCACATGCCGTCATGATAAAATGAGTCCTCTTTTCTAAGCTCGTGAAATACCTCGCCAAGTGTTCCTATTATACCATCGATCAGTTTTTCTGTAAATTTTTTCAGAACCACGCTTTTCAACCTGTAGTTGAATTTTTCTTTCAGCTTCAACAACAGGATTATTTCATTTTATCGCAGAATCATGTAATATGAATCTTCGGAAAGCTTTCATCAAAAAACGAAATATCAATATCACAGTTTCTATCATATAAAGGAGATCGTCTATGAAAACAGATTTCAGCAGACAGCTACATGAATTCAGAAAATCAGCCGGACTGACCCAGGAGCAGCTTGCCGAGAAAGCCGGCGTCAGCTTCCAGGCTGTGTCCAAATGGGAGAACAGCCAGTCCTATCCCGACATTGAACTGCTCCCTCTGATCGCGTCCGCTCTCCATACGGACATCGATTCCCTTCTGGGCTATCAGCCGGACCGCAGGGACATCACATGGTACGATGAAAAATACAGTTCCAGAGAATACTACTGGGGAAATCAGTTCTGGGAAGGAGCCTATGACGTTTTCCGTTTTCTCCCTCCGGTAAAACCTTTACGGCTTCTTGACATGGGGTGCGGCGAAGGCCAGGCTGCCGTCTTCTTTGCCCGGAACGGTTACCGGGTCTCCGCATTCGACATCTCAGAGAACGGGCTCAGAAAAGGGAAGAACCTGGCACGGATCAATCAGGTTGCCGTAGACTTTTTCAGAGCGGATCTTCTGAAATACCATCCCGGCAGATCCGCCGGGGAGCTTTTCGATGTGATCTACTGCAGCGGCGCGCTCCAGTATCTTCCGGCAGACATAAGAGCGGAATTTATTGCTGAAGCCAAGGCTGCGACACAGGTAAACGGGATCCATATTCTGAATGTATTTGTAGAAAAGCCTTTCCTTGAGACGCTGCCGGACTGGGAGACCGACCGGGAATATTTCTGGGAAACAGGTGAGCTGTTCCGGTACTATCATGACTGGAAGATTGAAAAGATGGAGGAGCAGATCTTCGACTGCACGAGCAGCGGGGTCCCACACCGGCACTGCATGGACGTGCTGGTCGCCCGGAAGATCATGCAATAAATTTTCTGTTAGCTCTACCCCTCTGCTGAATTTCTGGTATAATGATTGCGCAAAGCGCAATCCGGACCGACATCTTCGGTCCGCTCCGCGGCGCGGAGATTATTCCTGGCAATCCACGGCTTGAAAAGTAAATGCCGCTCCGCGGCGCTTCCTTTTCTGCGCTCGTGGTATAATAGTCCATTGAAAAAAACAACTGAGGTACAGCACTATGATACATATAGCGATCTGCGACGACGAAAAAGACTTTGTACACCATCTGACCGGTCTCATCGAACATTATTCGGAAGAGACCGGGACACAGATAAAGATCACGCCTTTCTATGACGGCATGGACCTGATCGAAAAATACGATCCGTCCATCGACCTGATCTTCCTCGATATCCAGATGAGACTGCTGGACGGACTCCACACCGCGGAGCGGCTCCGGCAGATGGACGAAAACGTAGGGCTCATCTTTCTGACCACCCTCACCCAGTACGGGCTGGAGGGGTATAAATACCAGGCTACAAACTATATCATAAAGCCTCTGAAATATGTCCGGCTGAAAGCAGAGCTGGACCGGTTTCTTGAGCATCGGAAGCGGGATGACACTCCTTCCCTGGTGATCGCCAACGATACGGGGAAATATAAAGTCCCGTTGAAGTCGATCCGCTTCGTCGAGACCTTTAACCGGAACCTGATGTTCCACACAGAGCAGGAAAATATCATCAGCTACAAGAGCATGAAAGAGGCAGAACGGGAACTGTCGGACAAAGGCTTCGTCCGCTGCCATACAAGTTATCTTGTAAACCTGTTCTATATTAAGGGCGTCAAAAAGCTGGACATCGAACTGATCACCGGGGACCATATCCCGGTCAGCCAGCCCAAGCGGAAAGAATTTATGGAAAAACTTACGGATTACTGGGGGAACTTTTTATGATACCGTTTCTTAACTTTCTGAGTTTTCTGTTTGCGTGGGGATACACCTTTGTCTTTTTCTGGATTATCCGGACCTTTATCCCGCTGCGCAAAAACCTGTTTCTGAAGTTCGCCGCCTTTCTTGTGTGCGGCTATCTGGCGGACTCCATCATCTACGCCAACGACACCGGCAGTCTTTTCGGCACAATGGCAGGTTTTTTCATCTACGTGCTG
>DWUT01000097.1 GCA_019120615.1 Candidatus Mediterraneibacter norfolkensis | reverse complement strand
AGTCTGATCACAAGATATGAACCATACCGGGATTCAAAGGACTACGCTGCGGTGATGGATCTGATCACCAGGGCGAACTGGAAGGAAATGGAGGTTGAAGAAGAAATGTGCGATGCATTGAGAGAACTGTTTGCTGATGAGCTGGAGAGGGAGAAGGAGAAAGCCAGGATATCCGGGCATGCCCAGGGCCGCGAGGAAGGTCGCGCCCAGGGCCGTGCGGAGGGACGTGAAGAAGGCCGCGTCCAGGGTCGCGCAGAGGGTCGCGAGGAAGGACGTACAGAAGGTCGCGCCGAGGGACATAAGGAAGGCCGTGCGGAAGGACTCGAACTTGCGAAACGCATTTTCCGGCTTTCAGCAGAAGGAAGATCGGAAGAGGAAATTGCAGGAGAGTGTGGGATGTCGCCGGAGCAGGTGAGAGAGATTCTGGAGTGAAAAAGATTTCGATTATGATGCAATAAAATTGAGAAGTTAATCATATTGGAGATAACAGGTGACTGTTGCACGTCAGACAAGTGCAGTGGTCACCTTATTTCTTTATTCAGAGACAAAGCCGGGCGCCGGATCAAAAGAGAAATTAATAATTTCCTAAGATTTCCCCTCATCCCTTTTAATAAATCCCCCTTATCATATATACTGTAAGGGAGGTGATGAAAATGTACAATATTTTAGTATGTGACGACGACAGAGAGATCGTAGACGCGATAGAAATATATCTCAGCCAGGAGGGATACCATATCCTGAAGGCGTATGACGGGATCGAGGCGCTCAGTGTCCTTGAGAAGGAGGATGTGAACCTGCTGATCATTGACGTCATGATGCCGAAGCTGGACGGGATCAGAGCCACCCTTAAGATCCGGGAGAAGAACAGTATCCCCATTATCATCCTTTCGGCGAAATCCGAGGATGCGGATAAGATACTGGGACTCAATATCGGCGCCGATGACTATGTGACAAAGCCGTTTAATCCGCTGGAGCTGGTGGCGCGTGTGAAGTCTCATCTTCGTCGGTATACACAGCTGGGTGGAACCGTACAGGACAGAAAAGACAAGGTTTATGAAGTGGGCGGACTGCGGATCAATGACGACCTGAAGGAAGTGACTGTGGACGGGGAGCCGGTAAAACTCACGCCCATAGAGTATAATATCCTGCTCCTGCTCATGAAAAACCAGGGGAGAGTATTTTCGATAAACCAGATTTATGAATCGATCTGGAATGAAGAGGCGATCGGAGCGGACAATACTGTCGCAGTGCATATCCGGCATATCAGAGAGAAGATCGAGATCAATCCCAAAGACCCCAGATATCTCAAGGTCGTATGGGGCGTCGGATATAAGATCGAGAAAATGTAAAAAAAGACGGGAGCGATGAAGGGAGATTTATGAATAAATGGTATAAGAAGACAACTGCGAAAGCAGTCATTTTTCTGCTGGCAGTGCTCAGCGGGGCAGCCTTTGTGACGAGCCTGATCGGGGCGCTGACGATTGCCGGGACGGCAAATCCCGCGGAATTGTGGCATCTGTCGGATAAGGCGTTTGAAGATTCGGATGATTTCAATGCGCTGGTGGAAAATTCCATGATGGAGGTTTTGCAGCAGCTGCGGCTGGAGAATCTCTTTGAGACGGACGGGGCCTACAATCCGGATAAAGTGATCGATATCATAGAGTACAGTAAATCGGACAATATCAGCGGGGAGGATGTTTCAGGAGTTGCATATACGCTAGATGAACTGGAGAACTGGAGCGAGGATTATGCAAACGGCGAAGGGGATATTTACGATGACAACGGTGTGATCGTCTGCGAGAAGCCGGATGGAAGCTATTATTACTATTATCTGAATGATTTCCTCACGCTGTTTGAGAACGGACGGCTTGTTCTTGAGATGGAGGAGGGGGCTGATCCGGATATGTTCCTGAAGGGGCTGGAGAATGGAGAGTACACCACGTCGGGCCAGTATGATTTCAGGATACTTGATGACGAAGGCGGAGTGCAGTATACGGACTGCTGGAACTTCGGAGAGTCTCTGAAAGAGAAGTATGTCACGCAGAGCGGAAAAAACCTTCTGCAGGTAGTGAACGAAAGTCTGCGTCTGAACGGGAAATTGTCGATCATCTATGATGATATCACTTCCGTGCTGAGCAGCCTGTATTCGGATATTCAGACATACAATAACGGGTGGGACTACCTGGCGGAGGGAAATACAAACCTTACGTATCTGTATATCAACGATGAGACGAAGCGGGTCGTGACAAACAGAAGTGACTATGAAAATTACGGGGAAGCTGCAGAGAATATTGAGAAGATGAAGACGGCGGATTCTGTGAAATATATGGTAGTATATCCACGCCTTAAAGATTTTGAGACAAATATGACAATCTCCGAGGCGGGCGAGTGGGATACAGTCAGAGCGTACAGCAACAGGAAAAATTTCAGCAGTACATTTGCGATTTCTGTGAACACGCAGTTCCCGATCCAGGATCAGTTTTATGAAGGAAAGCTGAACTATGATACCAATGTGCCGTATATCAGAAGTTCGCTGATCATTTCCGAGATCTCTGCAGCATTCTTCCTCATATGTATCGTATTTCTGACTCTCACTGCAGGAAGAAGGGCAGGGGATGATGAACTCCATCTGACGGCCTTTGATCACTGGAAAACAGAGATTGCTGCGTCGCTGGTCATTTTTATATGGGTCTGCGGGACATGGTTTTTCTCCATGACGTGGAATGGGATCGACGTCAGCATGACGGATGCGTTCTCATATGAAATATCAGGTTTTGAATATCCGGTCTACAATTATTCCTATTCCGGGCTGCTCACGCAGGAATATGACCTTTTTGATTCTGTGGGACTGTTCCTGTATGGAACGTTTACATTTCTCTGCTTTTTCTGTGGATATGTCAGCCTTATCCGAAGGATAAAAGGGAAGAGGCTGTGGCAGGATAGCGTATGCCGGGCGGTGATCCATTTTGGAACAGAGGTGGCTTCTGAGCGTTCTGCCACTGTAAAGGTAGGGATCCTTCTCGGAATATTTATCATCCAGCAGTGGCTTGCAATGGCTTCGAACGGTTCTGGGCTGTTTGTAGTATTTCTCCTGGCAGCGGACATTGCGGTAGTCTATGTGGTGCTCAGCAATGTGATCGCAAAGAACCGGCTGAAGAAAGGGATCGAGGAGATTGCTACGGGAAATATGAATTATCAGATCCCGCTGAGCGGGCTGAGGGGCGGGAACCGTGATCTTGCGGAGAAGATCAATGACATCGGGAGCGGACTTAGCAAAGCGGTTGAGGAAGCCATGAAAAATGAACGGCTGAAGACTGACCTGATCACGAATGTGTCACATGATATCAAGACGCCTCTGACATCGATCATCAACTATGTGGATATCCTGAAGCGCTCTAATATCAGTGATCCGAAGATACAGGGGTACCTGGATATTCTGGAGTCGAAGGCACAGAGGCTCAAGACCCTGACCGAGGACGTGGTGGAGGCGTCCAAGGTCAGCAGCGGCAACATTTCGCTGGAATATATGGATATGGATCTGAGAGAACTGGTGCAGCAGACGGAAGGAGAGATGGCAGAGAAATTCGACGCGAGGAATCTGACTGTGGTGCTGAACATACCGGAGGAACCGGCGGTGATCCATGTGGACGGCAGAAGGATGTGGCGTGTCCTGGAAAATATTTTTGGGAATGCCGCGAAATACGCCATGCCGGGAACCAGGGTCTACGCGGACATGGCTCTGACAGAGGATACGGTAAGTTTTACCCTGAAGAATGTCTCAGAGCAGCAGCTTAACATCACAGCAGATGAGCTGACAGAGCGTTTTATCCGGGGCGATCTCTCCAGGAGCACGGAAGGGAGCGGCCTTGGTCTTTCCATCGCGAAGAGCCTGGTGCAGATGCAGGGAGGAGAGTTTGAACTGTATCTGGACGGGGATCTGTTCCGGGTGAACATCCGGTTCCGGAGAGTGAAATAACGAAGAGGGCATGCCGCGCGCGGGATTATCCCGCTGCAGACACGCCCTCTTAACTTTTAAAGAGTTACCATTCTGCTATAGACCCATCTCTATGTCGCCATACCGGATTTTTCCAGTGATGGGGAGTTTGGTTTTCCTCTAAAACCAGTGCTTTATTGATCTCTACGCCCAACCCGGGTTTCTTCGGAAGATCAACGAAGCCATTCGTGAATTTAAAATCTTCCGGATTCGTAATGTAGTCCAGAACACTTTTGCCGACGTTATAATGAATCCCAATGCTCTGCTCCTGAATGCATGCATTGTAGCTGGTCGCATCAACCTGGAGGCAGGCGGACAGCGCAATGGGGCCGAGGGGACAGTGGGGCGCAAGGGCAACATCGTACGCTTCAGCCATGGAAGCAATCTTTTTTACTTCGGTTATGCCGCCGGCATGTGAGAGATCCGGCTGAATAATGTCAACTCCTCCAGCGGCAAAGAGACGTTTAAAATCCCATCTTGAGAAAAGCCGTTCTCCGGTTGCGATCGGGATATTGCAGCAGGAGGCGACTTCTTTAAAATCCTCCATATTCTCACACAGAACTGGTTCCTCAATGAACATGGGATCGAACTCTTCCAGTTTTTTGGCAAGGATTTTTGCCATGGGTTTGTGGACGCGGCCATGGAAATCAATGGCGATTCCAAAGTATTTTCCGGTACTTTCACGGATCGACGCAACTCTTTCCAGAACTGCATCGATCTTATCGTAACTGTCAATAAACTGCAATTCTTCTGTCGCGTTCATTTTGACCGCAGAGAATCCAGCATCCTGACGCTCTTTTGCAGCCCGGGCCACATCGGAAGGGCGGTCACCGCCGATCCAGGAGTAGATCTTCATGCGGTCTCTGCATTTGCCGCCCATCAGTTCGTAAACAGGGGTCTGGTAATACTTTCCTTTAATATCCCATAAAGCCTGATCAATGCCCGAAATGGCACTCATTAGTATGGGACCGCCTCTGTAGAAAGCGGCTCGATACAGCGTGGTCCAGATATCTTCGATATTCTGTGGATCACGGCCGATCAAATACTCTGACATTTCTTCCACGCAGGCCTTCACTGTAGAAGCTTTCCCCTCGATAACGGCCTCGCCCCATCCGGAAAGGCCGTTATCCGTCTCAACTTCCACAAAACACCAGCGCGGTCTTACAAGGTAAGTAAAGATATTCGTAATCTTCATAATAGATTCACCTCTTTCAGTGAGTTTAAAAACAACCGGATATTTTCTGTGATCTGTGTCCAGTTTTTTTCCTGGAACAGAGACTTGTCCACCAGTGAGCTGCCGATTCCGACTCCGGCAAAACCGGAAGTAAGGTATGTAGATGTATTTTGCGGGGTTACTCCGCCGACTGCCACGAATTCGGTGTCGGGGAACGGCCCTTTCAGACTTTTGATATATTGGAGCGGAAGCTCTGCGGCAGGAAATAATTTCAGTGTGTGGAATCCGTATGACAGGCATACGGATACATCTGTGGGAGAGAAAACTCCCGGGAGCAGAGGGATTTTATTTACCCGGCAGTAATCCAGCACTTCCGGATTGGTAGAGGGTGATAAAAGAAAATCAGCACCTGCCTGAACGGCAGTTTCGACAGCTTCGCGGGTGAGTACCGTACCTGCTCCGATACATGTATCTGACGCCATGTGTTCTTTCATCCATTCTAACTGAGAAGCAGCCGTTTTTGAGCTGAACGATACCTCGAATACCCGGAGCCCGCCTTCATATAAAGCGGATGTATAGGCCTCGAGATCCTCCTGGGGAGTACTGCGAAGGATCGCAATAACAGGATATTTTTTAATTATATTATGCATATTTTTAACCTTTCTACTATCGATATACAGGGGAAATGTGATTCAGTATCTCATTGAGTTCACGTTCGGTAATAAGGCTTTCGATATCTCCCGGTGTCTCGGTAGCTTTTGCGCCGCAGACAGCAGCAATGGTTCCGCATTTCTCAAGCGGTCTGGAGTTTAGGATGCCGGACAGAAATCCGGCGTTAAATGCGTCTCCGGCTCCTGTTGGCTCGATGCAGCAGCAGTCTGCCGGGGGAATATATAAAGTCTGATTTGAATCGCAGACCCATGCGCCGTTACTTCCGTTTTTAACCGCCAGAAACCTGAGGGAAGAGCTGGAGAATGCACTGGAGAAAATGCGGCTGATCTCTTTTGTTCCATACAGAACAGAGGCTTCTTCGAGACCGAGAAGAACATAATCGGACATTGAAGCAAGTTCCTTCATAAGAGCGGTAAAGTCCCGATTTTTCCACAGCTTTTTTCGGATGTTTGGATCAAAGCTGATGGCTGTCTTACCCGATCTTGCAGCTTCAATCGCAGAATATATTGTATCTCTGCATGATTTGCTTAAGACAGGGGTTATCCCGGTGAAATGAAAGATTTCTGCATTCTTTATCAGGTCTTCGGGAATATCATTGGGAGTCATATAGGATGCAGAGGAATCCTGTCTATAGTAATGTACGGCTGTCTGCTGATTCGGTAAAGGCTCCTTGAACATAATTCCAGTAGGATGTTCAGGGTCAAATTTGATATTTGATGTATCCACACCCTCCGCACGAATCATACGTAAGATATATTGCCCGAAACAATCCTCGCCCAAACGGGTAATATAAGACGCGGTTCCGCCCAGTTTCTGTATGCCGACCGCTGTATTGCTCTCAGCTCCCGCAATGCACATTTTCAGAGCTGCGCCATACTGAAGAGACTCGTTTGACTGTGGGACAAAAGAAACCATGGTTTCTCCGAGCGTTACCAGTTGCTGCAATTTGCCCACCTCCTTATAAAAGTTATATTAATGTGTTGAAGTCCATATCAATGCTGCTGAGTATGGTTTCCAGTTTTGCTTTGGCATCAAACAGCAGTGCCCGGACCAGGGCCCCTTTTTCGTCGGAGTATCGAAATATAGGAATAGCCACACTGATCGCAGCAACAACCCGGCCGTCTTTCTTTACAGGAACTGCATAACAGCGGATATATTGGGTCGATTCCTCGATCTCATACGTAAATCCGTTGATGCGGGCTTCATGAATCTGTCTGATGAGTGTATGAAAATCTGTAATAGTGTTGGGGGTAATCGGCTCCAGCTTATTGTGATACAGTTTCTGAAGATCAGAGATCTCATAATCCATCAACAGAGCCTTCCCAAGGGAGGTCCCATAGGCAGGAATGCGGGTGCCTACCCGAGAGGTCATTCTTATAAATTCCGGAGAATCAATCTTTTTAAGATAGAGTACATCTCCGTCGACAAGGATCGCAAAATGTGATGTCTCAGAACATTTCTCTGTCAGATCTTTCAGCACTTTTTCAACTTCATCCAGGAAGTTAAGCTGCGTTAAATAGGAATTCCCGATAAGATAGGCAGAATAGTCGATCCGGTAACGGGAATTACTGTCCAGAGCGAGAAAATTTCTGGCAACCAGTGTGTAAAGGATCGGAAACAGGCTGCTTTTTGGAGCGTTTAAAATTTCGCAAATTTCTGTCTGGGTATATTTTGAAGGATTGGCAGCAACCAGTTCCAAAATATCGAGTACCCGGCTTGTGGACCTGTGCATATTTTTTTGATCTTTCTTTTCCATTGAGACCT
>DWUT01000096.1 GCA_019120615.1 Candidatus Mediterraneibacter norfolkensis | reverse complement strand
CTGAAAAAGAAAGGGATAGGAATTATCTACATATCTCATCGAATGGAAGAAATCTCACAGATTGCGGACAGACTGACGGTTTTGCGCGATGGAAATTATATCGGGACAAAAAAGATAGACGAAGTGAGTATGCAGGACGTTGTTGAAATGATGGTGGGGCGTCAGGTGGAAGAGATGTACCACTATAATATCAAAGAGGTCGGAGATATTGTCCTGGAGATGAAAAATGTGAGCAGCGGAGCTGTGAGCAACGTAGATTTTGACTTGAGAAAAGGGGAAGTTCACGGACTGTACGGCCTGGTGGGAGCCGGACGTACAGAGCTGGCAAGAGTGATCTTCGGACTGGATCCTTATCAGGGCGAGATCAGTATCCGTGGAAAGGAAGAGAAGATCAGGTGTGTGGCTGATGCGATGGAGAAAGGCATTGCACTGGTGCCGGAGGACAGGAAAACAGAAGGCCTGATCCTGGAAAATACGATCTGGTTTAATTCGGTGATCACGATTCTTGAAAAGATCATGAACCGGCTCAGGATCGATCGGGTGAAAGGAAAAGAGATAACGGAAGAATACCGGAAAATGCTGAAGATAAAATATACAAGTACGGAGCAGATGGCAAGGACTCTGAGCGGAGGTAATCAGCAGAAGGTGGTTTTGTCCAAATGGCTCGCAAGGAAACCGGATATCCTTATCCTCGATGAACCTACCCGCGGAATCGACATAGGAGCCAAATCTGAAATTTATGAACTGATCTTTAAACTTGCAAATGAAGGAGTCGGGATCATAATGATCTCATCGGAACTTCCGGAAATTATCAACTTGTGTACGCGGGTCACTGTTATGCGGGAGGGGAAGATCACCGGTACGATAGCAAGAGAGGAATTTGATCAGAATGAGATATTCAAATATGCCATATGAGATCAAGGAAAGGAGGACAAATGGATAAGGTAATAAAAGCAAAAGATACTTTGTCAAAATTTATAATGGTGATCGCGTTCGTGTTGATCGTACTTATATTTTCTGTTTTGTCAGATCGCTTTCTGACACTTGACAATTTCTTTAATGTATTGCGGCAGGTGTCGACAAACGGGATCATTGCCATGGGAATGACGCTTGTGATCATAGCAGGTGGTATCGACCTGTCGGTAGGTTCGGTATTTGCGTTCGCCGGGACGCTTTGCTGCGGACTGATCGAAGGCGGGATGCATTTCAGTCTGGCAATTCTCATCGCTCTTGCAGCGTCTGCGGTGTTTGGCGTGATAAACGGCGTGCTGATCGCAAAAGTAAATATGCCTCCGTTTATCGTGACTCTGGCGACGATGCAGATGATCCGCGGCGCTGCATATATTTACAGCCACGGGTCACCGATCCGCGCGATCGATAACAGCTTTAATATGCTGGGAAATGGATATGTCAGCGTGGTGCCGGTTCCCGTTATCATTTTCTTTATTGTTACACTTATTGCCTACCTGATCCTGCATCGGTCAAAGCTTGGAATGTACATTTACGCAGTTGGAGGAAATAAGAACTGTGCGGTATTTTCGGGAATCAAAACAAAACAGGTTGAGATAAAGGTATATGTGATCTGTGCGTTGTGTGCGGCAATGAGCGGGATCATCATGGCGTCAAGAATGTATTCCGGGCAGCCAACTTCCGGAGACGGAATTGAAATGGATGCCATTGCGGCGACGGTGCTTGGAGGCGCAAGCTTTTCCGGCGGGGCGGGAAAGATATCAGGAACTGTGCTGGGCATACTGATCATCGGAGTGATGACCAACGGGCTGAATATCCTGAACGTGGATTCTTATTATCAGTATGTGCTGAAAGGGCTTATCATCCTGTTTGCGATCTATGTTGACATGATAAAGAAAAAATAGAAGTGACGGAGGAAATGACTATGAAAGAAACTGCAAGGATCAAACCGGTTCACAGAGCGAAAGTCGGGATTTATACAGTAGGATTAAAAGCCTACTGGCCCCAGTTCCCGGGGCTGAGGGAACGGATCATAGAGTATGTGGATTATATAGAAAAAAGACTGGAGCCATATGCGGAAATTTATAATTACGGGCTTGTGGACTGTTCGGATGAGGGGCATAAAGCAGGAGAGTGGTTCAAAAAAAATGACGTGGATCTTGTGTTCTGCCATACCGGTACGTATGTTTCGTCAGATGCGGTCCTGCCGGTACACCAGATCTGTGATGCTCCGGCGATCATATTAAACCTGCAGCCCACTACGCAGGTGAATTACGCCAGGACATCAACAGGAGAATGGCTTGCACATTGTGGCGCGTGTCCGGTTCCTGAAATATCAAATGCGTTTAACAGGGCACATATTCCGTTCCGGGTCATCAGTGGTCTTCTGGGACTGGATTACACGCCGGAAATTTCGGTGACGAACGAAAATACTGTGGACAGGCCGGAGGCAAAAAAGGCATACAAAGAGATGATCGAATGGTGCAGAGCGGCAGGGGTGAAAAGGACGCTGCGAAATTCAAGATTTGGATTCCTGGGAAGTAATTTCCATGGTATGCTTGATATGTACAGCGATTATACTCTGCTTCAGGCGCAGGCAGGCATACATGTAGAGATCATAGAGATGTGCGATCTGAATGAACGGATGAAAGGGATCACAGAGGAAGAGATCCGGGATAAACTGGATGAAATTTATGATATGTTCCAGATCAGCGGCGATTCCCAGGCGGATCCGATCGCGCGCAAACCCACGGAAGAACAGCTTCACTGGTCGGCAAATGTGGCGGTGGCGCAGGAGAAACTGGTCAAAGATTATAATCTGGATGCCCTGGTATATTATTATCACAGTGTTCCGGGAAATCCGTATCAGGATCTGCAGGGCGGTTTTATTGTGGGGCATTCTCTCCTTACAGCAAATGGGATCCCCTGTGCAGGGGAAGGGGACATTAAGACCGGGATTGCAATGAAAATCTGTGATACGCTGGATACAGGCGGAAGTTATTGTGAAATCGTGACAGCGGATTATGAGGACGGCACGATCCTTCTCGGACACGACGGCCCGTTCCATATCAAGATATCCAATGGCAAACCTATTTTAAGAGGAATGGGACTTTATCATGGAAAACAGGGAACCGGCGTTTCTGTTGAAGCGAAAGTAATGGCAGGACCGGTAACGATGCTCGGTGTGACCCAGACCGGAGAAGGGAAAATGAAGATGATCATCAGTGAAGGTGTATCAACAGACGCCGAGATCATGCAGGTCGGAAATACACAGACGCATGTAAAATTCCCTGTTGATATTGATACATATTACAACAACTGGTTTAAACATGCGCCGACTCACCACTGTGCCATGAGCGTTGGTCACAATGCACAGTTGTTTGCAAAAGTTGCGGAGATGCTGGGATGTGAATATGTCATCTTATAGTGGAAACGAAAGGAGGACCAGTATGGTGAAAAAAAGACCAACTGTAGGATTTATGGCGATAGGACTCCATTCTTATTGGGGACAGTTTGAGGGGATGAAGGAAAAGTGTCTGCATCAGCATGAAGTGATGAAAGAAAAATTTGACTGCCGGGATATCCGGCTGGAAGATGCGGGAATCGTGGACTCGGAAGATCTGGCAAGGGAGACAGGGAAAATGTTCCGGGAGAAAAAGGTCGATATTGTATTCTGCCATATGCTTACTTATGCGGCTTCGGTTTACATTGCCCCTGTTATGAGAGAACTTGACGCTTCCATGATCCTTCTCAATGTCCAGTGGGGCAAGAGTCTGGATTACGATAATGTGAAGGGACTCGGAGACTGGCTGGGCGAGGGTATCACCTGTGCAGGAATCCCGGAAGCTACGGCAGTTCTGCGGACTCTGAAGAAATCGTACGGTATAGTTACGGGCTACATGGAAGATAAATCCGTAGAACAGGAGATAAAAGAGTGGTGCAGGGCAGTGTCTGTGAAAAAGAAACTGGCAGAAGGTAATCTTGCGCTGTTTGGACGGTCTTTTGCCGGCATGATGGATCTCTGTGTGAACGAGACAAAGATTTTTGAAAAATTCGGGACGTATATCCATCATCTGGACTGGCAGGAAATCGTAGATGCGGGGAAAACAGCATCTTCTGATCAGATAGAGAAAGAAATGCAGAAGATCAGAGAGATTTTTGAGATCAATGAGGATATGACAGAGCAGGATGTGCGCTGCATCGCGGAAACAGCAGAAGGCTTCCGAAAACTGGCTGGGGAGTATAATCTGCATTCCATCGCAGGACATTATGAATTCGATGCTCCTGAGAGCCAGGCCGATCTGCTCGCGGCGATGAACCCGGCATTGACTATTCTGATGACGGAGGGGACCGGATATGCTCCGGAAGGAGATATAAGAGCCGCGCTTGCGATGGTTATATTAAAGGAACTTGCAGGCAGTGCTATGATGGCAGAACTGTATTCCATGGACTTCAATGACGACACCTGCCTCGTAGGACACAGTGGCGCATGCGACGCGGCGATATCGTCGGAGAAGGCTGTCCTGAAAAAAGGAATCTTCCATGGAAAAAAAGGGACAGGATATGTGACACAGTTTTACCCGGATAAAGGGCCGGTCACAATGCTTGCACTGACAGAAGATGAAAACGGGGAGTATTATCTGGCGGCTGCGGAGGGAGAATGTGTGGATGGACCTGTGCTGATGCTGGGAGATACAAATCTTCGTGCGAAATTTCCGGGCGGTGTTAAGAAATTTGTCAATGCATGGAGTATGGAAGGACCGACACATCACGGGGTACTGGCCAAAGGACATCACATATCTGAACTGAAACGTGTGGCTGATATATTGAGGATCCCTCTTAAAGTGATCGGAGCGGAGGACTGACAGCGGAAGGAGAAAAATATGTATGGTGATCATAACGTAGAAGAAGCATATAAACTGGCAAAAGAACGCTATGCGGAGATTGGCGTTGATACAGACCAGACGCTGGAGCGGCTGCAGAAGACAGAAATATCGGTCCATTGCTGGCAGGGAGATGACTTTCACGGCTTTGAGGAGGGCGGCGGTGAACTCTCCGGAGGCATCATGGCGACCGGAAATTACGAAGGAAGGGCAAGAAACCCGGAAGAGTTAAGACAGGACTATGAGAAAGCGTTCTCTCTGATCCCGGGCAGACAACGGGCGAATATCCATGCGATCTATCTGGAAACGCAGGGAAAAAAGGTGGAGAGGGATGAGATTGAGATCCGTCACTTTACGGGATGGATGGACTGGGCACAGGAACTCGGGATCTCACTTGATTTTAATTCGACTATTTTTTCTCACCCAAAAGCGGAAGGATATACATTGGCAAATTATGACGAGGGAATCAGAAATTATTGGATTGAACATGCAAAGAGATGCAGGAAGATCGGGCAGGAAATGGGAAAAAGGCAGGGGAATCCCTGTATGTTGAACCACTGGATCCCGGATGGTTCGAAAGAATATCCCATGGACAGCATTGAAAGGCGTCAGCTATATACAGAAAGCATGGATAAGATCCTGTCCGAAAATATTCCGAAGAAGGAATTGATGGACTGTGTAGAAAGCAAACTGTTCGGCATCGGGATGGAAAGTTTCACCGTGGGATCAGCGGAAATGTGTTTTGGATATGCTGCTTCAAGAAATATTGTGCTTACATACGACCTTGGGCATTTCCATCCGACTGAAAGCGTGGCGGATAAAATTTCTTCTTCACTGCTGTTTTTGGATCATATCATGCTGCATACGAGCCGGGGAGTCAGATGGGACAGCGATCATGTAGTAATCCAGAACGATGATCTGTATCATCTCATGCAGGAAGTGATCCGATGCAATGCCCTTGAACGTGTATCTGTAGGTCTTGATTTCTTTGATGCGAGCATCAACAGGATCGCAGCATGGGTGATTGGAACAAGATCAACACAGAAAGCCCTCCTGAATGCACTTCTGGAACCGGTAACATTGCTGAAAAAGCTGGAAAAAGAAGACGTTACAGAGAGGTTTGCGCTGACAGAAGAGTGTAAGAATATGCCGGTCAATGCAGTCTGGGATTACTTCTGTGAAATCAATAATGTCCCTGTCGGGATAAAATGGATAGATGATGTGAAAAAGTATGAACATGAAATATTACTGAACCGGGGATGAAAATTTTATGAGGGCATTTTCACTGGGAGTATATGAGGGGGATTTCCCGGGAAATCTTGATTGGAAAGAAAAGTTGACGGCAGCCAGGGAAATGGGATTTGATTTTTTTGAGATAAATATAGACGAGACCAGAAAAAGTTTAAAAAGACTGGATATGAATGCCGGAGAGAAAGACTATCTGCAGCTATGTGTGAAAAAAAACGGAATACCGTTGAAAACAATGCATCTGGATATTTTCAGAAAGTATTCTTTGGGTAGCAGAAACAGGGCAGCCTCTGAAAAAGCATTATATCTTTTGGAAAAGGGAGTAAGGCTGGCGTCAGAACTCGGTATTCCGATTATCAGATTGTCAGGCTATGACGTCTATTATGAGATCACGGCTGATGAAACCAGACCACGCTTTGAAAAAAATATAAGGGCTGCTGCATTGATCGCTGCAAAGTACGGGGTAATGCTTGGGCTGGAAACGTCGGAAAACGAGCGTTTGGATACAGTTGAAAAAACAGTCTCGGTCGTAAGAAAAAGTTGTTCCGCCTATATGGGAGTCTATCTGAATTCAGGAAACATAACTGTTTCTTCAGGGAGATACAATCTGAATATAAAAAAGGATATCCGGACAGGTGAAGGGAATATTATTGCAGCTCATCTTAAAGACTCGATTCCGGGAATATGTCGGGGGGTTCGTTTTGGCACCGGAAGTGTGGATTTCAATACTTTTATTGAACAATCCTGGAAGGCAGGGGTGAGGAGATTTGTTTTGGAAGGAGGAAACGAAAAGAATGATACATGGGAAAAAACTTTGATCAGTGGAAGAGAGCGGATCATAAACTGTCTGCGATAAGTTTTGCCAGTCGTCAGAACTGTGAAAAACGCCGCGCATTCACTACAAAAATTTGTTCATTGAGTGTGCTGATTTATTGACAAAAAATCTATTCTATGCAATAATTACATGGATTTAGACTGTGAACATACGTGAGTAGAAAAGATACAGCGGTCCAGAGACGGAGTGTCACCGGCTGAAAGCATTCCGCGCGAACCTTTTTGAAGTTTCAGTATGGGAGTCTTCCGGCGAAAAGCATTTAGTTATATTCTTTTTGCGTTAAGCCGGATGTTCGTGTAGCAATAAATTTACACAAAGAGAGTGCAGAGCAGGAGAGAAATGCTCTGAAATAGGGTGGTACCGCGATCAACATCGTCCCTTGTTGAAATG
>DWUT01000095.1 GCA_019120615.1 Candidatus Mediterraneibacter norfolkensis | reverse complement strand
CACAGGTTTTCCGATACTTTTGATCGCGGCGAGCCCATATCGAATATTTCCCCCATCAACAGAAAAGTTCGCTTCCCCTTTGTTGATGTCCGGGGGCAGGATCCGGATATCCATCTGCCGGCAGGCATAGATATATTCTGCCACCTTTGTCGGATTTTCAATCACGGATGTCATAAGTGCCGCCATAAATTCCACGGGATAGTAATATTTCAGCCACGCTGTCTGATAGGAGACCACCGCATACGCCGCTGCATGGGACTTGTTGAATGCGTATTTTGCAAAATCAATCATTTCGTCATAGATTTTGTTTGCCGTCTTCTCATCGATCCCGTTTTTGATGCATCCGGGGACATTCATGTTCTCATCACCGTAGACAAAGATCTGACGCTCTTTCTGCATCACATCGCCCTTTTTCTTTGACATGGCACGGCGAAGAAGATCACTCCGTCCCAGTGTATATCCTGCCAGATCCCGCACGATCTGCATGACCTGTTCCTGGTATACAATACAGCCGTAGGTAGGCGCAAGGATGGGTTCGAGCTGGGGGCAGTCGTAGGTGATCGAAGCCGATTCATTCTTTCCTTTGATATACTGGGGAATAAAATCCATCGGTCCCGGACGGTACAGGGCGATCCCGGCTATGATATCCTCCAGACTGTGGGGCTTGAGCTCTTTCATGAAGCTCTTCATCCCGCTGCTCTCGATCTGGAAGATGCCGTCCGTCTTCCCTGTCCCGATGTAATCCATCACCGCCTGATCGTTGTAGTCGATCTGCTCAATATCCAGAGACGGATCCTTCCTCCTCGCCATGTTGACCGCATTCTGGATCACAGTCAGGGTTCGCAGTCCGAGGAAGTCCATTTTCAGAAGTCCCAGCTCCTCCAGAGTCGTCATGGTAAACTGCGTTGTGATGGTTCCGTCCGCCGCCCTGGAGAGCGGTACGTACTCGTCCACGGATTTCTGACTGATCACAACCCCGGCCGCGTGCATGGAACTGTGCCTGGGCAGTCCCTCCAGACGCTTCGCCATATCGATCAGGTTCTTCACCTGCTCGTCCGTCTCATAGGTCCTGCGCAGCTCCGGATTCTCCTTCAGTGCCAGATCAATCGTGATGTTCAGTTCCTGGGGGATCATTTTTGCGATGGTATCCACAAAAGTATAGGGCAGGTCCATCACCCTTCCCACGTCGCGGATAACGCCCCGGGCCGCAAGGGTTCCAAAGGTCACGATCTGCACCACACGGTCTTTCCCGTATTTTCTCACCACATAATCAATGACCTCCTGCCTTCTCTCAAAGCAGAAGTCAACGTCGATATCGGGCATGGACACACGTTCCGGATTCAGGAAACGCTCAAAGAGAAGCTGATACCTGATAGGATCGATCGTTGTGATTCCCAGACAGTAGGAAACGATACTTCCCGCCGCGGATCCTCTTCCCGGTCCCACCGCGATCCCGTGATCCTTGGCATATTTGATAAAATCCCACACAATAAGGAAATAATCCACATACCCCATATTTTTAATGGTATCCAGCTCATAGGAAAGGCGGTCTTTGAGTTCCTGTGAAGGTTCGCTCCCATAACGCTTTTCCAGGCCTTCCCAGCACAGCTTCTGCAGATACTCCCACGAAGTCATCCCGTCCGGGACGTCATATTTCGGCAGCTTTGTTACACCGAACTCGATCTCCACGGAGCACCGGTCTGCTATCTTCTGGGTATTGTCCAGCGCCTGAAGAGCATAGGGGAACAATGCCTCCATCTCCTCCGGAGATTTCACATAATACTGGCCTCCCTCGTAGCGCATCCTGTTCTCATCCGCCAGTTTCTTTCCGGTCTGGATACAGAGAAGGATATCGTGGGCCTTCGCGTCCTCTGCATAGGTATAGTGGACGTCGTTGGTGGCTACCAGAGGAATCCCTGTCTCCTGGGACATCTTCATAAGCTGCTGGTTCACCAGCGCCTGATCCGGTATCCCGTGATCCTGAAGTTCCAGGAAATAATTGTCTTCACCGAAAATATCCCTGTATTTGAGGGCCGTCTTTTTCGCCTCATCGTAAAGCCCCTTCACGATATATCTCTGGACCTCCCCGGCAAGACAGGCGCTCAGGGCAATGATCCCTTCATGATATTCTCTGAGGAGCTCCTTGTCCACACGCGGCCGGTAATAATATCCCTCCACAAAGCCTTTCGAGACGATCTTCATCAGATTCGCATAGCCTTTATTGTTCTCCGCAAGAAGGACAAGGTGATAATATCTGTCGTCGCCGCCCGTCACTTCCCGGTCAAACCGGGAGTTGGGTGCCACGTACACCTCGCATCCGAGGATCGGATTGATCCCCTGTTTTTTCGCCTCACGGTAAAAGTCAATGACACCGTACATAACGCCGTGGTCTGTGATAGCGGCGCTGTTCATCCCCAGTTCCTTCACCCGGGAAACGTATTCTTTTATCTTATTCGATCCGTCCAGCAGACTGTATTCTGTATGGACATGTAAATGTACAAAACTCATCCGGCACCTCTTTTTTGTCCCAAACTGAAAACTGCTCTCCGTAAGAATCACCGGAAGTGCTAAAAGGCACATTCCGGGATTGTAAGCGGTCGCCAAGGTCTCGCCAAGCCCGGACTTTGGCTCGTCGCCGTTGCAAATAAAAGGGCCGCTCCCCTGTGGGAACCGCCCTCACTGCTCTTCTTTCTTACGAACTCCCCGTCGTCCGATGCGAGGCGTTTTATTGACCTCCGTCCATCATAAAACGGATCAGTCTGTCTGTATCTTCCTTCTCATATGCGATGATCTCAAGCTCCGGTATCTCACCGTTTGAGAAGATATTTGCCATTGAAACATACTGGGAAAGCTTTGACTTCAGGTTCAGTCTGTCCCCTTCTCCTGTTACCAGTTCGACTCTTCCTTTGCATTCGTCGATCACTTTAAAAAAACCTTCTATATCTGTTATGTTCTGAACTTTCATTTTTCCTTCTCCTTTCTCTCACCTTGCGTATGTCGGAAATGCTTTTCTCTAGTAAATCTGCGCATTTCTATGCTTATTATACCCCATTTCATCCGAATTGCAAGGGATTTTCCGGTACACACTATTTTCTCAGTCTGATCTGAGTCTCGCCGATCTCAATCTTGTTTTCCTTCAGCAGCCGCCCTGCCGCTCTCTTGAACGCTGCCTTGCTCATATCGAATTCCTGACGGATCTGCTCCGGAGACGCCTTGTCCGTAAACGGAAGGCTTCCGCCCCTCTCCTTCATTCTCTCCAGAAGAAGCCGGGCGTCTTTGTCCATCTGCTGGGGGATCTTACCGCGCACGCTTAAGTCCAGTTTCCCGTCTGCCTTGACCGCGGTAACTCTCGCCTCGATCTGCTGGCCGTTCTGCATCCTGCCGTAGACCTCGCGCTTCGGGATCATGGCGGAAAACTGATCGTCCACTGCCACATAGACTCCGTACTCCCGGTTCATGCCATATACGGTTCCTGTCACCATATCATCTTTTTTATATGGTGAATCTGTCCGGAGCATGGGATAGATCTTCATCGTCGCGCAAAGTCTCTCGCTCTTGTCAATATAAAGTCCCACAAGGCACCGGTCGCCTTTCTCCACTCTCTCAGTCTGCTCTTTATATGGAAGCAGAAGATCTTTCTCCAGTCCCCAGTCCAGAAACGCGCCTACTCTCCCTACATCGATGACCTCGAGTACCGCGAGTTTCCCGAGTGTGAGTTTTGGCTCCCGTGTCGTCGCGATCATACGGTCAGAGGAATCTTTGTACAGGAAGACTTCTATCGGATCTCCCACTTCGATTCCCTCAGGGACCTGTTTTTTCGGGAGCAGGACCCTCTCCTCATCATTTCCCAGATACACTCCGAAATCAACGATCTTTACCACGGTGAGTACCTGTTTTTCTCCTAATTTCATATGATTCTTCTCCTTGATCACTGCTTTTAAGCTGTAATTATTATAGTAAGATATCATCGCAGGATTGTCAATCACCGCTGCTGTTCTCTGCTGACGGTCTCTTCCTCGCTGACGGTCCGCTCAGCGCCTTCTCACGGAGCCTCTCTCTACCAGTTCCACATTCATGATGATATTCTCTGCCGGCGGATCCGTCTCGCGGATATGCTTCATCAGAAGATCGCAGGTGACAGCCGCTTTTTTCTTGATATCCTGTCTGACAGTCGTAAGTGGCGGCGTGATCATCGCGCTCATGTTCAGATCATCAAATCCGATCACCGACAGATCATCCGGGACACGGATCCCCATCCTGTATGCCTCGGAATAAATCCGATATGCGCAGTTGTCCGCCGTGGTAAAGATCCCCGTCACCGGATTTTCCCCGCTGCAGAGGCGTTTCAGAGCCGCGCCCAGATCCTTCACACCGAGATCCATGAAATTCTCCGGCGGAAGAGAGATCCCCGCTTCTCTCAGAACTGTGACGAACCCTCTCATCCTGTGCGTGACAACTCCATTGTCCAGCACCTCCGGGCCATAGAACGCCAGGTTCCGGTGTCCATTCTCAAGAAAATGCCGGGCTGCCAGTTCTCCGCCCGCATAGTCGTCGATCCCCACATTTGTGATGCTGCGGACCGTACTGTAACTGTCCGTAAAGATCAGCGGGATATGATTGTCCTCCTGTAGTTTCCGTATGCTCTCATCAAACATGCCTATGAATACTGCTCCCGCTACGTTCCACGATTTCAGACTGTAGGTGATCTCCGAATAATCCTTTACATAATGGATCATCAGGTCGTAACCTTCTTTTTTTATCTGACGCGCCAGCTCGCCTAAGAAACAGCTTGTATAACTGTCCTCCAGCGGATTGTAATCCTCATCGTACTCCTGGAGGAGCGCTGCGATCAGCCGGGAAGACCGGGAGGCTAGCGCCCTTGCGGAAGAGTTCGGCACATACCCCATCTCGTGCGCGATCTTCCTTATCTTCTCCGATGTTTTGTCGGAGACCTCTTTTGTATTCCCGTTCATCACGCGGGAAACCGTCATGCTGCTGACTCCCGCCCTTTTTGCGATATCTTTTAACGTAACCACTTTTCTCACCACTTTCCCGATTTCCTGTTATCGTTAACGTAATTATACCCTATTTTTTAGCCAGAATCAACAATTTCGAAAAAGAGTATTGACATTTTTTAGCGGTAAAATTATAATTACCTCAAATGTTAGCGCTAACGTATCGAGTAAAGGTTATCAGGAGGTGCAATTATGAAAAGATTACTTTCATTCTGTCTTGCCCTTGTCCTTGTCTTATCCCTGGCCGGCTGCAGCAGCGGCGGCAGCGGAAGCACGGCTTCTCAGGGTGTTCAGGACACACAGGCAGACAAAGGTCTGGAAGTCATGGGTGACAATGTAACCTACGACCCCAACCACCTTGTAAACAACGGTGATCCCATTTCCATCGACTGGTGGGTCTGGGCTTCAGAAGATATGTTCCGCGCCATAGCGGACGCCTATGAAGAGATACACCCGAACGTCACGATCAACATTATCAACAACCCCTGGGACGGATTCTTCACCAAACTTCCCCTTGCCCTGCAGAGAGGCGAGGACGGACCAACGCTCTTCAATGTCCACAACAGCTATGAGAATCTTATCCTCAATTACATGGAGCCTTACGACATTGATACGGATGAACTGATCGCCGACTATCCGTCCGCGTCAACCCATCTCATGGACGGCAATATCTACTATGCAGATTACGGGCTTTCCACCGGTATGTACTACTATAACAAAGAGCTCTGGGCAGAAGCAGGACTGACAGACGATGATATCCCGAAGACCTGGGACGAATTTATCGAAGTGGCTCAGAAACTGACAAAGTTCGATGAGAACGGAAACATGATCCAGGCCGGATACAACTACAACAACTATTTTAACTCCACAGTCATCGGTCTGAACTACCAGTTCGGAGACAACCTTTTCTCCGCAGACGGGAAAGAATCCCTTGTAAACAGCGACGGTATGAAAGATGCCGTCTCCTTCCTGGTCGACCTCTATGAAAAATATCATGTAGGCGACAAGGATTTCGGCACCAATTATGATCAGAGTTTCTATCAGGGCCAGAGCGCGATCGTATTTGCCTGGGGCTTCTTCGTAGGAAACCTTGCCCAGAACGCTCCGGATATCGACTACGGAACCTTTGAGATCCCCACTCAGGACGGCGATACGCCTTACGCATACTACCGCTATAACGGCGAGTCCACTCCGGGTATCAACAAGAACGCCAATGACGCACAGAAGGAAGTCGCGCAGGATTTCATGCGGTTCTTCTTCGCCAGCGACGACGTTCAGATCAGACTCAGCCAGGAAGGCGGTCTTGTTCCCGCGAAAACATCTCTTATGGACGCGCCGGAGCTGAAAGACACCCCGATCGTCAGGACTGTCGGCCCTCACATTGACCGCTACATATGGCCGGGCGCGATGCCTTCCACGGTAGAAAACAATATGAAGATCGCCGGCGAGGACATCCTGTACAACGGCAAAAGCATCGATGATGCCCTGAAGACCGCCGCGGATACGATCGATATTGACCTTGCAAACTCAGACTTCACTTCAAGTGAAAGTCTCTACGCGTACTATGAAGAGTAAAGGAGGGGAAATTTATGTTCAAAAGAAGACCGCTTCAAAGTAAAAGCGAGATCTGGATGCGGAATATCGCGATGGGATTCCTCATCATCTATATGACGATCTTCCTTATCATCCCTGTGATCATCGTCGTAGCGGGCAGCTTCCATCAGTGGAACCCGCTGAATCAGACTTACAACTGGATCGGGCTGGACAATTACATCCGGATGTTTTCCTATCCGACGTTCTGGCAGTCCATGATCAACACCGTGATCTTCTGCGTAGTCGTTGTCATTTTCCGTGTCTTTCTGGGACTTGCGATCGCCTACGCGCTCAACTCCAAACTGATGAAGCACAAGACGCTGTTCCGCACGATCTTTTACATGCCTACCGTGACGCCGCTGGTGGCTGTTGCCTATGTATGGAAGATCATGTACAATCCCCAGTTCGGACTGATCGACAATATCTTCGGGCTGGATATCAACTGGCTGTATGACAGCAGGTTCGCTCTCATTGCGCTGATGGTGATGACGATCTGGAAGGACTTCGGATACGCTGTGATCCTTTTCCTGTCCGGACTGCTCTCCCTTCCTTCCGACTGTTACGAGTCGGCAAGCATCGACGGGGCAAATGCATGGCAGACATTCCGGTACATCACTCTGCCTCTCCTGAAGCCGACCATGCTCTTCGTAGTGGTGACTTCCATCATTTCCTATCTGCAGGCATATGTCCCTGTACTGGTCATGACCACAGGAGGTCCCGGAACCTCAACCTACTTAAGTTCCTACCTTGTCTATGACCAGGCGTTCAAGCAGTATAACTTCGGTTTCGCGTCAGCCATCTCACTGTTTATCCTCGTGCTGACCGCGATATTCACCGTGATCTCATTCAAGGTCACCGGCGCAAATGAGAGTTAAGGGGGTCAGGATATGAAACACAAGACACTGAAAACAGCTTTATATATCGTGCTTGCTCTGCTGGGAGTCGTCACTGTCTTCCCGTTCGTATGGATGGTGCTCTCTTCCTTTAAGACAAACAATGAGATCCAGTCCATCGTGCAGACGCTGATCCCTCAGGAGGCGATCGTAGACAATTACCTGAACCTCCAGCAGACATTTGATTTCCTGAGATATTTTCTGAACAGTATCTTTATCGCCGTGGCGGTCACAGTGATCGTGATCTACACAAGCTGCCTGTGCGGCTATGTACTCGGAAAATATCAGTTTAAAGGTAAAAATATCATCTTCGGATTTGTCATGATGACCATGATGGTCCCCTGGTCGGTCACCATCATCCCGCGTTACACCATGTTTATGGAGGCAGGTCTCCAGGATACGTACATCTCCCTGATCCTGCCGGTCATGGTCAGCGGCTTCGGAATCTTCATGATGAAACAGAACATGGAATCGATCCCTGACGAACTGATCGAGGCGGCGAGGATGGACGGTTCCAATGAGTTCCAGACATTCCACAAACTGGTCCTCCCGCTGTGCAAAAACGGAATTTCCGCCATCGCGATTTTCCAGTTCCTCTGGGTATGGGAGGATTACCTCTGGCCGTACCTGATGATCGACAGCGAAAAGAAACAGCTCCTCGCCGTGGGACTTACCCTGTTCAACGGGCGGTATTCCACAGATTACGGCGGACTGTTCGCGGCAACCACGATCTCGATCCTGCCGGTCATCATCGTTTACGTTATCTTCCAGAAACGCTTCGTTGCAGGTGTTGCAGCCGGAGCGGTAAAAGGCTAAACGCAGCAGGCGTCAAAAGACTTTTTGGCGCCTTCATCATAAAATCTGAGATAGGAGAGTGTTTATATGAGACCTGAACTGATCGCAGCTACCCATCCTGAAACAAGACCTGAAAATATCGTCAAAGGAGACTGCTGGCGCATCAGCGTCCTGACAGAGAGCCTGCTGAGACTTGAGTATTCCCCGGAAGGCGTCTTTGAGGACCGCGCCACACAGTCCGTGTGGAACAGGGATTTCCCCGTTTCCGCATTCCAGTGCATTGAAACGGAAGATTCCCTGGAGATCATCACGGCGAAAGCCCATCTGATCTACAATAAAAAAGAATTTTCACCCAATGGTCTGTCTGTCCAGGCCATCGGAGATTACAGCGCATACCACAGCATCTGGCACTACGGAGAAGACTTCGAAGATCTGGGCGGAACGGCCCGCACACTGGATGTGGCGGACGGCGCCATCCCGCTGGAACACGGCATCATAAGCCGGAACGGATTTTCCGTGATGGACGACAGCCGCTCCCTGGCGCTGAGGGAAGACGGATGGGTTGAGCCCCGTCAGGAAGGATGCACAGACATTTATTTCTGGGCTTACGGCCACGATTATCTTCAGGCGCTGAAAGACTTCTGCCATCTGTGCGGGAAGACCCCCATGATCCCGAGATACGCCCTGGGCAACTGGTGGAGCCGTTATTACAAGTACACGGAAAAATCTTACAAGGCTCTGATGGAACGGTTTGAAAAAGAAGATATTCCTTTCTCTGTCGCAGTGGTCGACATGGACTGGCACCTTGTGGATATCGATCCGAAATACGGAAGCGGCTGGACCGGATATACATGGAACCGGGATTTCTTCCCTGACCCGGAGGGCTTCATGAAATGGCTCCATGACCGGAACATGCACATCACACTGAACCTCCATCCCGCCGACGGGATCCGTGCCTTTGAGGATGCTTATCCCCGGATGGCGGAGGCGATGGGGATAGATCCGAAAACAGAACAGCCGGTCGTGTTTGATATATCAGATCCGCATTTCCTTGAGGCGGCTTTTGAATATGTCCTTCATCCGGAGGAAGAAAAAGGCGTTGATTTCTGGTGGATCGACTGGCAGTCCGGAGGGATCAGCAAGGTCGAAGGACTGGATCCCCTGTGGATGCTGAACCATTATCACTATCTGGACAACGGAAGAGACGGGAAACGTCCCATGACGTTCTCCAGATATGCGGGACCGGGGAGCCACCGGTACCCCGTCGGATTCTCCGGTGATACGATCATCACCTGGGAATCTCTGGACTTCCAGCCGTATTTTACGGCCACGGCGTCCAACATCGGCTACGGTATGTGGAGTCATGACATCGGCGGCCATATGCTGGGGTACAAAGACGACGAGATGGCAGGAAGATGGCTGCAGTTCGGCGTGTTTTCCCCGATCATGCGCCTGCACTCCAGCAGCAGCGAGTTCAACGGCAAGGAGCCCTGGCGGTATAAACGGGAGATCCGCTCCATGATGGAGGATTTCCTGCGGCTGCGCCATCGTCTCATCCCCTATCTCTACACCATGGACCATCGGGCATACGAGGAGGATATCCCGCTGATGCTGCCGATGTACTACAACTATCCTGAGACAGAGGAAGCATACCACGTTCCCAACGAGTATGCCTTCGGAAGCGAACTGATCGCCGCCCCTGTCACGACCCCCCGGATCTCCGGGCTGAACGCGGCAAAGACAAAGGTGTGGCTCCCTGACGGTGTCTTCTACGATATCTTCACAGAGAGGAAGTATCGCGGAAACCGGAATATCATGATGTATCGCGGTATCAATTCCATTCCTGTCCTTGCAAAGGCAGGCGCCATTATCCCGACAACCGGCGATATTCATGATGCGGGGAGCAATCCGGCGAATCTGTGCATCCACGTCTATGCAGGAGCAGACGGACGCTTCACCCTCTATGAGGACGACAATATTTCGGAGGAATACAAGAAGGGAGTCTGCGTGACCACCGATCTGGCTTTCTCCTGGGGAACAGATGCCGAATTCGTGATCGGAGGAGCGCAGGGTACGGCCGGGCTGATCCCGGAAAAGCGGACCTACACCGTAAAGATCCACGGGGTAACGTCCTGCGAAAACCGTGTCTCCGTATTCGTGAACGGATTCACTGATGCTCCCGACAGCCATCCTTTCTATGAACCGGATACCCGCACGCTCACCTGCACCCTGGAGGATATCCCCTCCGACGCGCGGGTCCGCATTCTCGTAAAGGATGTGTCAGAAGCAGAAAATGATATAGTTAAAGAAGCATTTGATTTTCTGAACCAGGCGGAAATCTCTTTCGTCCTGAAGGATACGTTGTACCATCTGGTCGAAAACACCGGGGACCGCACGATCCTGCTGTCCCAGCTCCAGACAATGGAACTGGATCCGGATCTGCTGGGAGCTCTGACAGAGATCATTACCGCATAGCCGGGCAAGGGCGTGCCGCACTGAGTGCGGCACGCCCTTATTTGCGGCTGCGACGAGCCAGAATCCGTACCTGTCCGAACACCTGGCGGCCGTTTTTGTCGCCTGCCGTATAACAACATCCTCTATATGGAAATGCTGTCCCTGTACTCTTTCGGGGTTTTCCCGACTGCCGCCTTAAAAAGCCGGGTAAAATAATTCACATCCGGGATCCCGCACCGCTGCGCAATGGTCTGGATCTGGAGCCGGGTGGAGTTTAAAAGAAAAACCGCCTGCTCGATCCGCTTTCCGTTTACATATTCGGTCAGAGTCTTGCCCGTTTCCTTCTTGAAAAGAGTGGAGAGATAGCTGGCGTTTACCCCCAGTTCCGCAGCCTGGGCCTTAAGGCTCAGGTCCGCAGTCAGATCCATATCGATCCGGGTCAGGACCTTTCGCACCAGCAGGGAATAGTCCTTCATGGAGTGGTTCGTCACCAGTAAGCAGTATTTCCGTACCATCTCCCTGCTGAGCGGGATCATTCCCTTCTCCGAGGTAAGCTGCTCTATCTTCCGGGCAAATCTGGAGGACAGTTCATCGATATGGATCGGATGCACATCTGCGCTTTCCACCGCTTTTCTCAAAAGAGTGTTCAGGATGATCAGATAATTCTTGGCATTTCTCAGTCTGTCCGGCGTTCGGCGTTCCATCCACTGGAGTGCGAAGCCGTTCATAAACGCCTCGGCTCTGTGAGACTGTCCTTTCGCCACCGCCTGGATCAGCCGGTTTTCCTCATCATATCTCTCCTCCATGATCTTCATCATCTGCTGTGACTCTTCTGCCATGCGATCATTCCGTTCATCTGCAGTCTTAAAATCAACGGATCTCATGCCTTCCATATCCTGGAGCCGGAAATCATCCATGCTTCCCCAAATGCACTCGCCAAACGCATTTACAATGGAAAGCAGCACGCTCTCATCAATGATCCGGGGCAGTCCCATGTAAAACTGTTCCAGCTGACGGTACTGGTCCTGAGGAAAAGAAATGTGATCCGCAATATCAAGGATCATCTCCCGCGACAGTTCCGTGAGCATATAAGGACCGATGAGCAGGAATTCTTCTTCCTCTGTCGCCGGAAAACGGAAAAACAGATACCGGTACATGCAGGAAGAACTGATCCTGTATACAACATTGTCCTCATACCTGTCCGCCTCCTGCCAGAAGCGGTCCATATAATCTTCTTTCTGCCCGCTCAGACGATAAAGTCCCAGCGAGCTCTCCGGAAGCTGTTCCGTCTCCCGGGTTATGACCGTATATGTAAGATGAAAATTTTCCAACAGCTTTTTGAAAAACTCAAACTCGGCTCCGTATGTCATTCCAGTCTGCTCCTTCTGCTTTTCAATAACTAAATGATCGCACTGTTCTTCTCCATTATCATACAATTTTTAGGATAGTTCAATAATGAATAAAAAATATGCGAGAACACCCAAAAATTTTCCTCACTGCATGATCCGGAATACCGTATACTTATGTTCAGTATCCGGACGGCAGCCACAGAAATCAAGGACGCCGCTGCATCGCAAAAGCGGCGGGCTGCCGTCCCCAAAGCATTCAAGAAGGAGGTAACTGCAATGCTTAACTATTCAATGCTGTATCCCCGTGAATCTGTATCACGCCGCGCCGTTTCTCTGGACGGTATGTGGAAATTCTGTCTGGACTGGAATTCCGACGGAGAGAGTAAAAGCTGGCAGGAAGGGATCCCCGGAGATGATATGATCCCCGTACCTGCAAGTTTTCAGGATTTTTACACAGACAAAGACATCCGCGAATATGCCGGAGATCTCTGGTATGAAAAAGATATATTCGTTCCCGGAGAATGGAAAGGAAAACAGATACTTGTCCGCTTCGGCGCCGCAACCCACCGTGCAGTCGTATATGTAAACGGGATCAAGGCCGCGGAACACGAAGGCGGATTTCTTCCGTTCTGTGCGGATGTGACTGATATTGTCCGCTACAACGCATATAACAAAGTGGTGGTCAAGGTCAACAACGAGCTGACCGTGACAAACATCCCCTGCGGTCAGACTGTCACACTTCCTACCGAAAAGAAAATGTGCAAACCCTACTTCGATTTCTTCAACTATTCCGGTCTGCAGAGATCCGTCTGGCTGACAGCGCTTCCGAAGGAATCTGTATTTGACATTGACACAGTCAATGAACTGTGCGGTCAGGATGCAAAGGTCTCCTATAAAGTCAGGACGACCGGGGAGCATCCGGTCACTGTAGAACTTCTTGACGCAGAAGGAAACCGCGTGGCGTCCTGCGACGGAAAAGAAGGGGTGCTGGAAGTAAAAGACGCTCATCTCTGGAAGGTGCGCAGCGCTTATCTGTACCGCATGGTGGTCCGCATCGTAGATGAAGGCGAGATTCTGGATGAATACGCCCAGGAGATCGGTATCCGCACCGTGGAAGTGAAAGGCACAAGCATCCTTATAAACGGAGAGCCGGTTTATCTCAGAGGATTCGGCAAACATGAGGACAGCGATATCGTCGGCCGCGGTTTCAATATCGGTGTGATGAAGAGAGATTTTGAGCTGATGAAATGGATCGGTGCAAATTCCTTCCGTACATCCCACTATCCCTACAGCGAAGAGATCTATCAGATGGCTGACCGGGAAGGCTTCCTCATCATCGACGAGGTGCCCGCAGTCGGACTGTTCGAGAGTCTGATGAACTTCATGGATGCGAGCACCGGAAAGCAGACCGCATTCTTCGAGAAAGAGACGACTCCGATCCTGCTCCAGGCACATCTGCGCGCTGTCGAAGAGATGATCACAAGGGATAAAAACCATCCCAGCGTCATCGCATGGAGCCTCTTAAATGAGCCGGAGACCACAAGCGACGCAGCAGTTCCTTACTTTAAAGAGGTCTTTGACAGAGCACGGGAACTGGATCCGCAGAAGCGCCCCCGCACCTTTGCACTGGTAATGAACTCCACTCCCGACAAGTGCAAGTGCTACCAGTTCAGCGACATCATCGCTCTGAACCGCTACTATGGCTGGTATGTGAGCGGCGGCTACGACATCTCCACCGCAGAAGTACTCTTCCGCAAGGAAATGGATGCCTGGAAAGCCCTGGATCTGAACAAGCCGTTTATCTTCACCGAGTACGGTGCGGACACGCTTTCCTCTGAGCATAAACTCCCCTCCGTTATGTGGAGCCAGGAATATCAGGCGGAATACCTGAAGATGAACAATGAGGTATTCGATTCCTACGACTTTATCAAAGGGGAACAGATCTGGAACTTTGCCGACTTCCAGACCACAGAAGGGATCATGCGCGTCAATGGCAACAAGAAAGGTGTATTCACACGTCAGCGTCAGCCCAAGGACATTGCCTATAAATTAAAAGAGCGCTGGGAGAGCCTTCCGCTCGGATATAAAGGCTGACAGAGATCCGCAACTGTATAACTGCCATGTTTTATAAATCATGCCGCCCGGGCGCAGATAGTTCTGCATCCGGGCGGCATTGCTGTTTCATTTCATGTTAACTTTAGTTGACAAACTTCCATCCTCCGATGGTAGACTTAAGTGACGCCTTCTGGTATGCTTTCTTCAGCAGACAGAAGCGGTGCACTGGTAAAGTCTGACCACAACCGACAGGAGGAAACGATAACATGACTTTTCAGGAACAACTCATTACATTAAGGAAACAGCAGGGGCTTTCACAGGAACAGCTCGGGGCAAAGCTCGGCGTCACCCGCCAGACCGTATCCAAATGGGAGCTTGGGGTATCACTTAGATAAAGATACCACATCAATCCCACGCTG
>DWUT01000094.1 GCA_019120615.1 Candidatus Mediterraneibacter norfolkensis | reverse complement strand
GCGCTGCGGAAAACAATCTGAAAAATATAGACGTTACATTTCCTCTCGGTGTCATGACGTGTGTGACAGGCGTCTCTGGCTCGGGGAAAAGTTCACTGGTCAATGAGATTCTGTACAAAAGGCTGGCCCATGATCTGAACCGCGCGCGGACGATACCGGGGAAACATAAGAGGATAGAAGGACTGGATCAGGTGGACAAGGTGATCAATATCGATCAGTCGCCGATCGGACGTACACCAAGGTCCAATCCGGCAACATACACCGGCGTGTTTGATCTGATCCGCGATCTGTTTGCGTCCACACCGGATGCAAAAGCACGTGGATATAAGAAGGGAAGATTCAGCTTTAACGTGAAAGGCGGGCGGTGCGAGGCGTGCGCGGGAGATGGTATTCTCAAAATAGAGATGCATTTCCTCCCGGATGTCTATGTGCCATGTGAAGTCTGCGGCGGCAAACGTTACAACCGCGAGACCCTTGAGGTGAAATATAAAGGAAAGTCGATTTATGACGTCCTGAACATGACTGTTGAGGAAGCTGTGGAATTCTTTGCTCACGTACCCAGTATACGGAGAAAAATGGAGACCCTTAACGACGTCGGACTTTCCTATATACGCCTGGGCCAGCCGTCCACGGAACTTTCCGGAGGAGAGGCTCAGAGGATCAAACTGGCGGCAGAACTGAGCAAGCGGAGTACCGGAAAGACGGTGTACATCCTGGATGAGCCGACCACAGGTCTTCATTTTGCCGATGTGCACAAGCTTACCGAGATCCTTCGCAGACTGGCAGGCGACGGAAATACAGTGATCGTGATCGAACACAATCTTGATGTGATAAAAACAGCGGATTACATTATAGATATCGGCCCCGAGGGCGGAGATAAGGGCGGGACTGTCGTTGCGTGCGGCACTCCGGAAGAGATCGCAGAGAACGAAAAATCATATACCGGGAAGTATATTGGACCAATCCTAAAGAAAAAATAAATATAGAAAAAGGGGTTTCCATTTTTGGAAAAGTTTATTATACTAGTATGCGGATAAGGGAGGTAAAGCCAGCACACACAGGAGGAAGATGTTTGTCTGCCGGCAGACTGTTAAGGGAACGAGTATAAAGAGTTTGGAAGGGAGAATCAAATATGTCTGTAGATCTTGGAATAGATTTGGGAACCGCCAGTGTACTGGTATATGTAAAAGGAAAAGGAGTTGTTCTGAAAGAACCGTCGGTCGTTGCTTTTGACCGGGATACCAATGTGATCAAGGCAATCGGAGAAGAGGCAAGGCTGATGCTCGGGAGAACGCCGGGAAACATCGTGGCGGTCCGTCCCCTTCGTCAGGGCGTGATCTCTGATTATACTGTGACGGAGAAAATGATAAAGTATTTTGTACAGAAAGCGCTGGGAAAACGCACATTTAAAAAACCGCGCATCTCTATCTGTGTCCCCAGCGGTGTTACTGAAGTGGAGAAGAAAGCCGTTGAGGAGGCAACTTTTGCGGCGGGTGCACGTGAAGTCCATCTGATCGAGGAGCCGGTCGCGGCAGCGATCGGAGCGGGGATCGATATCGCGAAGCCCTGCGGAAACATGATTGTGGATATCGGAGGAGGTACAGCCGACATTGCCGTGATCTCCCTTGGCGGTACAGTTGTGAATACTTCCATCAAAGTGGCGGGTGACGATTTCGACGAAGCTATCGTACGATACATGAGAAAGAAACATAATCTGCTGATCGGGGAGAGAACAGCAGAGGATATTAAGATAAAGATCGGGACAACCTATCCTCTCGTCGAGGAAGAGACAATGGAAGTCCGGGGGAGGAATCTTGTGACAGGGCTTCCGAAGACAGTCACTGTCACATCCTCTGAGACAGAGGAGGCTCTCAGGGAGGCAACCAGCCAGATCGTAGAAGCTGTCATCTCTGTTCTTGAACAGACTCCGCCGGAACTTTCCGCAGATATCCTTGACAGGGGCATCGTACTGACAGGCGGAGGAGCAATGCTCAGGGGCCTTGAGGAACTGATTGAGGAGAAAACGGGTATTAACACCATGACGGCGGAAGATCCGATGAAAGTCGTGGCCATCGGTACCGGTCAGTTTGTGGAATTTATGAGTGGAAGAAAAGATTTTTAAGGTCTGGAAGGATTTGGGAAAAGGGTGTGCGTAAAAAAGCACCCTTTTTCTGCTTTTATGTGGAAGATGGCAAGCGGCGTCCTGGGGATGAGGAAAACAAAGAGGCGGATCACAGTTGTCTGCTGTGATAGAGAGATAAAGGAGAAGTGAGAGGAATTGGAGACAGTTACGGGTTATGTTGATCACATCGTATTCCGCAACGAAGAAAACGGATATACGGTCTTTAGCCTGGATAATGATGATGGAGAAGTGACCTGTGTCGGCAGTTTTAATTTTGTAAATGAAGGCGAAATGCTGGAACTGCAGGGAGAGTACGTCAACCATAATGTTTATGGGAACCAGTTTAAAGTGTCGTCCTATCAGGTAAAGGAACCGGAGGATCTGGTCTCGATCGAAAGATATCTCGGCTCCGGCGCAGTCAAAGGGGTAGGAGCGGCGCTTGCCGCAAGGATCGTACGAAGATTTAAGGAAGATACCTTCCGGATCATCGACGAAGAACCGGAAAGGCTATCTGAGATCAAAGGGATCAGTGAGAGAAAAGCTCGGGAGATCGCGGAACAGGTAGAAGAGAAAAAAGACTTGAGAAAAGCGATGATCTATCTGCAGAAATACGGAATCTCAACGAAACTTGCGGCGAAAATATACAAGTATTATGGTATGAAAGTATACAAAGTGCTGGAGGAGAACCCGTACCAGCTTGCGGACAATATTGAAGGGGTAGGCTTTCGCACGGCAGATGAGATCGCATCCCGAATCGGAATACATACGGATTCTGACTATCGGATCAAGAGCGGCATTTTCTATACGCTTCAGCAGGCGTCAGGAGAGGGACATATCTATCTTCCCCAGGATGTTCTCCTCAGAAGGGCAAGTGCTCTGTTGGAGGTGGAGATCAGTGATATAGAAAAATATATCATGGATCTCTGCATTGAACGGAAGACTGTCATGAAAGAGACCGAAGACGGTCAGATCCGGGTGTATCCGGCACATTACTATTATCTCGAATTGAATACTGCAAAAATGCTCCATGATCTGGATATTGACTGTGATATGCCGGAAGATATGATGGAGCGGAGGCTGAAAGCTGTGGAGAAGAAAGAACAGATTGAACTGGACCCCATGCAGCACAGGGCTGTGATCGAGTCGATCAAACACGGACTTCTCGTGCTTACGGGAGGACCGGGGACGGGAAAGACGACGACAATCAACACCATGATACGGTTTTTTGACAGTGAGGGGATGAGCATCCTCCTTGCCGCGCCCACCGGAAGAGCTGCAAAAAGGATGACTGAGGCTACGGGATATGAGGCGCAGACGATCCACAGACTGCTGGAAGTGAACGGAAATCCGGAAGCGGAGGGAAACGTGAGCGGATTTGGCAGGAACAGGGAAAATCCGCTGGAAGCAGATGTGATCATCATTGATGAAATGTCCATGGTGGATCTGCCCCTGATGCATGCTCTTCTGTCGGCGACAGTGCCGGGGACGCGGCTTGTCCTGGTGGGAGACGTAGACCAGCTCCCGTCCGTCGGCCCGGGAAGTGTGCTCAAGGATATCATCCGTTCCGAGTGCTTCCCGGTTGTGCGGCTGACCAGGATCTTTCGTCAGGCCGGAGAGAGCGATATTGTGGTGAACGCTCACAAGATCAATTCCGGAGAGCCGGTCACCCTGGATAATAAGAGCAGAGATTTCTTTTTCCTGAAAAGGCAGAACGCGGATGTGATCATCAGTGTGATCATCACACTGATCCAGAAAAAGCTTCCGGGATATGTGGAGGCGAGCCCCAATGAGATCCAGGTCATGACGCCGACGCGGAAAGGCCTTCTGGGGGTGGAGCGGCTGAACCAGATCCTTCAGAGATACCTGAATCCTGCTGATCCGGGGAAGACAGAGGCAGAGATAAGAGGCAGGCTGTTCCGGACCGGAGACAAGGTTATGCAGATAAAGAACAATTATCAGATCGAGTGGGAAATTTCCACCAAATACGGACTGACTGTGGACAAAGGAACCGGCGTCTTCAACGGGGATATGGGCATCATAACGGAGATCAATCCATATACGGAGTCGCTGGAAGTGGAATTTGATGAGGGGAGAAAAGTAAAATACAGTTTTGAGATGACAGAGGAACTTGAACTTGCCTACGCGATCACGGTTCACAAGTCCCAGGGAAGTGAATATCCGGCGGTGATCCTGCCGCTTCTTCCCGGACCCAGACTGCTCTATAACAGAAACCTTCTCTATACGGCTGTCACAAGAGCAAAACGTTGTCTTACAATAGTAGGGAGTGATGTGACATTTCAGGAAATGATACAAAACAAAAGCGAGCAGGAAAGATATACAAGCCTGGCAGAGCGCATAAAGGAATTTTAGATCTGCTCTATCCCCCGGTGTGCCCTTTCTGCGGACGGATCACTGAAGAGGGGATCTGTCCGGAATGCCGGAAGGAGATACCATATATAGAGGAGCCGCGCTGTATGCATTGTGGAAAGCCTCTTCAGAGGGAGGAAGAAGAGTATTGTCAGGACTGCGGGAAACGAGACTCCTTTATTCGGCAGGGGCGGGGCGTATGGCTTCACAGGGGCAAAGTCCCCGGGGCAATATACCGATTTAAATATCACAATAAAAGAAGGTATGGAAAAGTTTTTGCATCGGAGATGGAGAGACACTGTGGAAGCGAACTGAAACGATGGGATATAGACCTTATCATTCCGGTGCCGCTGCACGCTTCGAGAAAAAGAAGGCGCGGATTCAATCAGGCGGAGATAATCGCAGAAGAACTGTCACATCTTACGGGAATCCCGGTGAGGAATGATCTTCTTTTCCGAATCCGGCGGACACGTCCGCAGAAGAGACTCGGTGAAAATGAGAGACGGCAGAATCTTCAGGGCGCCTTTGCGGTAAAGAAAACGCAGTCTCTTCCGTCGAACATACTTCTCATCGACGATATATATACGACAGGGAGTACTGTGGAGCGGTGTGCGAAAATGCTCCGTCTTGCAGGCGCCGAAAATGTTTACTTTTTAACTGTAAGCATTGGACAAGGAACATAAGTATATGATATACTAAAACATAATGGGCTGATACTGATATGAAAGCCATAATACATAGGAAGGACGGCAGGTCAGAAATGCTGGATAAAAAAAAGATCCGTTTGATGACGCGGACAGCGATTTATGAAAAAAATCATGCTGAGGAAGATGTTAAGATCAGCACATATTATAAAAAGGATTATGCAAGCCTGAATACATGGATCACTCTCATATGGATCACAGTTGGATACGTTCTTGTGGCAGGTCTTTTTCTTCTCTGCACAGCAGACACTATTATGGAAGGACTTACTATAGTAAAGCTCATACTGCTCGCGGCAATCGCTCTGGGATTTTACCTTGTTCTGCTGATCGTGTACGGCGTTGGAGCGGGGAATTTCTACAGGAAAAAGCACGGGCGTGCAAAGCAGCGTGTAAAGAGATATTACAGGGAATTGTCCCGGCTGGAAAAAATGTATAAGAAGGAGAAAGACAGATCATGAGTAATTTACTTGTCCTGAGGGAAAGGCTGAAGAAATTGTATGCCGCATATTCTGTATATATTTTAAAAGTGCTGCAGTTCCTTCTGGGACTGATCCTTTTTGGGGCGATCAATTCAAATATTGGTTTTATGAAGATGGCGTCTTCGGTATTATGCACAGTCGGTCTGGCTGTGATCTGTACTTTTCTGCCGATGACCGTGATGGTTCTGGCGGCAGCAGTCCTTATTCTGGTGCATTTCTATGCGCTGTCGCTGCCGATCGCAGCAGTCTCCCTTGTCATATTTCTGATCATGTATATCTTCTATTTCAGGTTTACTCCTGACAAGGCATGGCTGGTGCTTATCCCGGCGCTGGCGTTTGGGTTCAGGATCCCGTTTGTCGTTCCGATTATTTTCGGTCTTCTTGGAACTCCTGTCTGGATCATTCCGGCGGTGTGCGGGACGATTGCCTACTATATGATACATTTTGTGAAGGCGTCTTCCGCAGCGCTTCAGGGCGCAGGGGCGGAGAGCATGTATGAAAGTCTGATGAGTTTTACCAGACAGGTCATTGCCAGCAGGGAAATGTGGGTGATGGTGCTTGCTGTTGTGGCCGCAACCCTGGTTGTAAACGCAGTGCGTACCAGATCGGTGGATCATGCATGGAAGACCGCTTCAGCGGCCGGTGCTGTCACATGTGTTGTCGTGACATCGGCAGGCAATATCGCACTGAACCTGAATTATTCTTATGTGATTATTATAGTAAATGCTGTTCTGGGAATCGTGATCGGCCTGATCCTGGAGGTCCTGTTTTTTTCGGTGGATTACTCCAGAACCGAGCATATACAGTTTGAGGACGATGAATACTATTATTACGTAAAAGCGGTCCCGAAGATTGGAGTGCCTGTCCCGGAAAAGCGGGTAAAGCATATAACCGGGCAGCAGACAGATAAGAGGACAGAGTCTGCGGCAGACGAAAATGGGGAGAGCGTACGCGGAGCAGAAACGGGACGCCCTCCGGGAAAAAACGGACAGTCAGCTGTACTCGAAGACAGAACAACAGATGAAATACTTCTCACAAGGAGCCTGAGCAAGGAACTGGGGCTTGACCAGGAGAGGAAAACGACAGAGTAGACAACCGGGATGCTCAGCATGAAATGATGAGGCGGTGACACGCAGAATGATAGAGTGGATAAAAAATTTTCTTGACAGATATATGGACAATGCATATTTCCCTGATATTCAGTTCATGGATATTGTGGAGATACTGATCATTACAGTGATCGTATATGAGATCATGCTTTGGATCAAAAACACGAAGGCATGGATGCTTCTGCGCGGAATTATTGTGCTTTGCGTGTTTATTCTTATTGCTCTGATCTTCCAGATGAATACGATCCTGTTCCTTGCAAGGGCGTCTATAAACGTGCTCGCAATAGCAGCAGTGGTGGTTTTCCAGCCGGAACTTCGTCGCGCACTGGAAAAGCTGGGGGAGAAGAATCTTCTGAGCAATATTAACCTTTTCGAGAGAAACAAGGCCAATATGCGTTTCTCTGACGAAACGGCAGACAGTATCGTAAAGGCATGCTTCGATATGGGCAGCGTCTGCACCGGCGCTCTGATTGTTGTAGAACAGGCAATCCAGCTTACAGAGTATGAAATGACAGGGATCGAACTTGACTGTAAAGTGTCTTCGCAGGTTCTGATAAATATTTTTGAGCACAATACTCCGCTGCACGATGGGGCCGTGATAATAAGGGGGGACAGAATTACTTCTGCAACATGTTATCTTCCCCTATCGGACAATATGTCGATCAGCAAGGATCTGGGAACAAGACACAGGGCTGCCCTCGGCATGAGTGAAGTATGCGATGCGATTGTTATTGTTGTTTCCGAAGAGACAGGTCTTGTTTCTGTGGCGGAGGGAGGCAGCCTCAGCAGGGGAGTGAATCCGGAAGAACTGAGGAAGAGGCTGAGCCAGATTCAGTATAGGAGTTCCGAGTCAGGGAAGTTTACTATACGGAAAGGATGGCGCAGATCATGATAAAACACAAGCTGACAAAAAACATGGGACTGAAAGTCATGGCATTTATCTTTTCGGCGCTGCTCTGGCTGATTGTGGTGAACGTGGACGATCCGGTGACACAGCAGACGTTTTCAAATATTCCGGTCTCACTGGAGAATCAGGATATCATTACTCAGCAAGGGAATGTATACCAGGTTCTGGATGGGCAGAACGTGACGGCCGTCATTTCAGCAAGGCGCTCCGTGCTTCAGGATATAGAAAGCCAGGACATTATAGCAACCGCGGATGTCAAAGAGATGGATACAGATACCGGGCTGATTCCTGTGGAGATTTCCGTTGCGAACATGACAGCCGGAAGAGATTATCAGGCAGCGGAATCTGTACCGAATAATCTGAGGATCCAGGTGGAAAAGAGTGGAAAGAAGGTGCTGTCGCTTACTGCGAGCACCAGTGATGTTTCGACACGGGACGGGTATATAATAGGAAATACGACAGTAAATCCGGAGAGAGTGACGATCACAGGCGCGGAATCCCAGATCGAGGAGATAGACCGTGCCGTAGCATATGTCTCGGCGTCCGGTCTTTCGAAGGATACAGACCTTACCGCGGAACTGAGACTTCTTGATAGGAATGGAAACATGTTGGATCAGAATCAGCTCACCAATAATCTGGGGGAAGACGGGATCACGGTACATTTAGAGATTCTGGGCTCAAAAAGCGTTCAGCTTAATTTTGGTGTTTCAGGGGTGCCGGCAGAAGGATATCAGTATGTGGGTGTGTCCAGCGAACCGGAAAGTATTGTGATCTATGGGACGGAAGAAGTTCTCGGCCAGATTGATTCGATCGATATTCCTGATTCTGAGATCAATATCGACGGAGCCGCGGGGAATGTTGAGACGAGCATTGATATTACTCCCTATCTGCCGGAAGGGGCAAGCCTGGGCGAAGAGGCGACAGGAACAGTCCTTGCGACGGCAATGATAGAAGAAGAAGGGATGAGGACGATTGATTTCCTTGTGAGTTCTGTAAAGATCAATAATCTTTCGGATGATCTTCAGGTCTCTTATCAGCCGGATGCAGAAGTATCGCTGCAGTTCAGAGGAGAGCAGGATCGTCTGGATGCACTGGATATAAGAAATGCGGTTTCAGTGGATCTGAGCAGCTTTACGCAGCCGGGGACATATGAAGTCCCCGTGGATGTGATCGTCCCGACCGGGATCACATTTGTGGAAGGAACAACAGTAACGCTTACCCTTTCAGAAAAAACAAATGAACCCAGCGAAGCGGATCCGGAGACAGCAAGTCAGCAGGGGAATGCTTCGGAGACAGATACTTCAGGACAACAGGAGAATGCGGAAGAGGAGGAACAGAATGGTCAGTGACAAGGTTATAATCAAAAATCCCACCGGGCTTCATCTGAGACCGGCGGGACTGTTCTGCAAGACGGCGATGCAGTTTGGCAGCAAGATTACAGTCCATAAACGGAACAGGAATGAAGATGTAACCGCGAATGCAAAGAGTGTACTGAGCGTGCTTGGGGCATGTATCAAAAGCGGAGATGAGATCGAGATCGTCTGTGAGGGGAGCGATGAAGAACAGGCATTGAAGATTATGACACAGCTCGTCAGAGACGGTATTGGTGAATAAATATATGTCTAAGGAGGAAAAAATATGAGCAGAGCAACTCTGGTGATCATGGCAGCAGGGATCGGAAGCCGTTTCGGAGGCGGAATCAAACAGCTTGCGCCGGTAGGACCGAACGGAGAGATCATTATGGATTATTCGATCTATGATGCAATGGAGGCAGGATTTGACAAAGTTGTATTTGTCATCCGGAAAGATATTGAGAAAGATTTTCGTGAAGTAATAGGCAACCGGATAGAAAAATATGTGGATGTGGCCTATGCGTATCAGGAAGTGACGGATATTCCTGAAAAATACAGGGAAAAGTTCTCGGGGAGAACCAAACCCTGGGGAACAGGACAGGCGATTCTATGCTGCAGGGATGTGGTAGATTCTCCTTTTTTGGTTATCAATGCAGATGATTATTATGGGAAGGAAGCTTACCGGGAAGCGTACAGATATTTGACAGAAGAGAAAAATGCTGATAATATAGAGATTTGTATGGTTGGATTTGTGCTGAAAAATACACTCAGTGAGAACGGTGGAGTAACCCGCGGATTGTGTCAGGTAGATGAGAAAGGTATGCTTACCCGAATTGTTGAGACACAGAACATTGAAAAAGACGACGATTCCCGTGCAGTTATCAGAAATGAATCCGGAGATAAAGTTATTGACGCGGATTCCCCGGTTTCTATGAATATGTGGGGGATGCGTCCGGAGTTTTTCTCCATCCTGGACTCAGGGTTCGATGCTTTCCTGGAAAATGCTGAGGATGGGGATCTGAAGGCTGAATATCTTCTGCCTACTCTGATCGGTCAGCTGCTGCAGGACGGCATGCTGAGTGTAAGAGTTCTCCAGTCCAGGGATCAGTGGTTTGGCGTTACTTATAAGGAGGACAGGGAAGCTGTTGTCAAATCTGTCAGCAGACTCGTTGAGGAAGGACTTTATCCGGCGAAACTGTACACAAAGTAATAATAACTCTAATGATAAAGGAAAGTTGTCAATGTCAGGGAAACGAAGACAAGCTGCCGGGACTGGAAGGAGAAAGAAGACTGACAAATATTCCAGGAACAATCGTTTTGGAATGTTCTGTCTCCTTCTCCAGACATTACTCAGTCTGGCGTTCATGGGAGTAGTCGTACTGCTGAATATGCTTCCGGGCAGATATCTGCTGTTGATCGGACTTGTACTGTTCTTTCTGTGGACAGTCACTCTGAATACCCAGGTGTCCAGAAAAATGAGGAGAACATTTGGTAAGGGATTCAGCGTGTTCATAATGGTTTTTCTTCTTACAGGGACATATTATCTCGCGAAAACGAACGATATGATAAGCCAGATTGCAAGCGGAGCGTTCAAAGTAGACAGGATGGTTGTCGCAGTGCTTGCCAATGACCCTGCGGAAGTGCTGGAAGATGCGGCAGACTATAATTTTGGCGTCCAGTTTGCTATGGGGGCCGATAATATGCAGGCGGCTGTTCTGGATATTGAGGAGGAGCTCGACACGGATACGATCGAGATGACAGAATGCAGCTCGATACAGGACCAGGCCGAAAAACTCCATGATGGGGAAGTGGATGCGATCATTTATAATGCGGCATACACACAAAATCTGGAAGAATCTTTTGAAGATTACAGTGACAGTGTGAAGATCATATACAGTCACGATATACGGGCTGAACTTGATTTTGGTACGACGACAAATATCACAAAGGAACCTTTTACCGTATATATCAGTGGAATTGACGTTTACGGGGAGATTGAGCAGTCGA
>DWUT01000093.1 GCA_019120615.1 Candidatus Mediterraneibacter norfolkensis | reverse complement strand
AGATCACATCATCCGGTTTCGGGATGTCGAAGAACTCTCCGTACATTTCTTCTGTCTCCAGCTCAAACATGGGCGGAATCCCCCGAGCGATAGGATGGGTCGGCGCAGTAGTCCAGACGCGCTCAAAATCTCCTTCTCTCCACCGAAGGGTACAGCTTGTCCCGAGAAGGAGCTTCAGTGGTTTGCAGAGATGACCGGAATGCAGAACGATCAGGCCCATTCCCTGAAGTACCCGCTCGTGGATCTTTTCCGCCAGTTCATCGGGAACCGCGTGCTGGGCGATATGGCTCCACCACATCAGAACGTCGGTGTTTTCAAGAAGCTCGTCTGTGATCCCGCATCCCGGCATGTCAAGAGTCACCAGTTTCACGGAGATGTCTTCCTTCGCTTTAAAGTGATCTTCAAGAGTTTTTCCGAGTCCGTCAGGATATACTTTTTTCATTTCTTCTGCGGTCTTTGCCAAAAATCCCGCGAATTTTTTTTCTTCCTCTTCGGGGAAAGACTCCTGAAAAATATTTTTATCCAGGATTCCTTTTTCCTGGACGTTTTCATACCAGATGGTCAGTCTTATCATAGATCAGATTCCTCCTTTGTTTTTTTCAGTATATCATAAAAATTTACCGTTTCAAGTATTCTGCCGTTTAAGGAAAGGGTCCTGTCTGTCCTTTCCGCAGATAGTTATAGCCGGCGGGACGTCAATCTGCTACAATAGGAATTGTAGATCACATCCAGTCCATAAAATATTTTAATAAGTTGGAAACAAAAATCAAATGAAACAGAAAAATGACAGAGTTTTTTACAGAAAATTTTTTACGGTATATATAGCCCTTGTGCTGCAGAATGTGGTGACCCTGAGCGTGAACCTTGCGGACAATATTATGCTGGGAGGCTACAGCGAGGTGGCTTTGTCCGGCACGGCCGCTGTAAATCAGATCCAGTTTGTGTTCCAGCAGATGATCATGGCTCTGGGGGACGGTCTTGTGATCCTGAGCAGCCAGTACTGGGGAAAACGTCAGACGGAACCAATGAAAAAAATAGCGGCACAGGCCATGCATGCGGCGCTTTTTGTCACGGTCTGCCTGTTTCTTCTGGTCAGCCTTTTCCCCCGGGAGATCCTGGGACTCTTTACCGCCGATGAGCCGATCATCCGGGAAGGAATGAGTTATCTCGGGATCATCCGGTTTACCTATCTGTTCTTTGCCATGACCCAGATCCTCCTGGCTGTACTTCGCAGTGTGGAGATAGTGAAAATTGCCTTTTATCTTTCTGTGATAACACTGTGCATTAACTGCGGGATTAATTTTGTGCTGATCTACGGCCGGTTCGGAGCGCCGGAACTGGGAGCGGCGGGCGCAGCGATCGGAACCCTTGCGGCCAGGATCGCGGAGTTTGTGATCCTTCTGGCGTATATTGCGAAAAAGGCTCAATTCCTGCATCTCAGTGTGAAAAGTTTTCTGAAGACAGACCGTACGCTGAGTCTGGACTATTTTAAGATCACGGCGCCGATGTTTGTGGTAAACGGATTATGGGGACTGAACACAGCCCTTCAGACAGTCATTCTCGGTCATATGACGTCCGCCGCCATCGCGGCCAACAGCGTGGCGTCCACGATCTTCCTGATGGTGAAATCCATGGCTGTGGGCGCGGCGTCCTCCGCTTCTATTGTGATCGGAAAGACCATCGGGGAAGGGAATATGAACCTGGTGAAGCAATATGCGAAAAAGATGCAGAAAATGTTCGTGGTGATCGGACTGGTCTCCGGCCTTGTATTGTTCCTCATCCGCATTCCGATCCTTGAACTGTATGAACTTACGCCGGCCACCAGGGAGATGGCGAATACGTTTCTCCTGATATTGAGTGTGGTGATCGTGGGGATGTCCTATCAGATGCCGACGAATAACGGTATCATCCGCGGCGGGGGAAGCCCCATGTTTGTGGTAAAGATGGATCTGATAAGCATATGGTGCATTGTGATCCCGCTCTCGTTTTTTATGGCGTTCGTGGTGCAGGCTTCGCCGGCGGTGGTCGTCTGCTGCCTGAATGCGGATCAGGTTTTTAAATGCGTTCCTGCGTTTATCAAAGCAAATTTCGGGAGCTGGATCCGGGAACTGACGCGAGAGGATCCTGACAGAGAGGAGAAGAAAGAGCAGTAATGAAAATACAGTTTTTCCCTACTTTGCGCAATTATAGAAAGGAATATCTGGCAAAAGATATTTTTTCCGGTGTCATTATAGCAGCGGTATCCATTCCCATTTCCATGGGATATGCACAGATTTCAGGACTTCCGGCGGCATACGGACTATACGGATCCCTGCTCCCGATCATCCTGTTTGCCCTGTTTTCCACCTCACGGCAGTTTATATTCGGCGTGGACGCCGCCCCTGCCGCGATCGTGGGCCGTGATCCTGCTGTGTGCCACAGGGTCTATCGGTTATCTTCCGGTCCCTGTGCTGACTGCGATCGTGATATCAGCTCTGCTGAATGTTGTGGAAGTTCATCTGGCTGTCCGGCTCTTTCGGGTGAGCAGACAGGAATTCTTTATTTTCATGGCTGCCTTTGTGGTTGTGCTTTTTCTCGGAACGATCTATGGCGTCCTGGCAGGAATCCTGCTCTCCTTTGTCGCCGTGATCATAAAAGCCACGAATCCGCCCAGACATTTCCGGGGAATGATACCTGGAAAACAGGAATTCTATGATCTGGACAGAAACCGTGCCGTGTGGCTGGTAAAAAATGTCCTGATCTACCGGTTCAGTGAAAACCTGTTTTTCGCGAACATCAAGATCCTTCAGAGTGATATTGAAAATAACGTCAGAGAGGATACAAAGGCGGTCATCCTGGACGCCGGCGCTGTCAACAGTATTGACATAACGGCGGCGGACGGTCTGGTCTCTCTGGCAGACAGTCTGCAGAAGAGGCGGATCAGATTTTACATAACCGAACACTCACAGAATGTCAATGATCAGTTCAGGAAACTCGGCATCGGCAGGCTGATACGGGAGGGAATGGTGAGAAGAACGGTTATTTCCGCGCTTTATGACATGGGAATGAGGGAACCGTTCCCGCTGGATATTCCGGAGAACGAGAGGGAAAGGGCGCGCAGAAATCAATATTTCGCACTGTCGCCGGAAGAAGAAAATTCCCTGGAAGAGTTCGCCTGGGCGTTTGGATCGGATGCGGTGCGGGAGATCGAGAAACAGGTGAAATGGATTGTTGAACAGATCCACGGAATTTCGGATCTTGAGCAGCTCTCTGAGGCAGGACTGGAAGAAAAGCTGGAATTCTGGCATTCTCTCGGTCCGCTGGATGAGGATGAACTGCTTAGAAGGATGGAACTTCACATAGATGATCTCCCGGATGAACTGAAAGAAAACAGCGCTCTTGCAGTCAGACTGATCGAGAGAAGGAGAAGAGTGCTGCGGGACAGAATATTGAGAGAATACCCGAATATCCGGGAACATCTGCAAGAGAAAAGAGAGGTGCTGGAACAGCGGCTGCAAAAGCAGAATCCGGAAGGGATCCGAAAGCTCCATGAACTGGAAAATCAACAAGAGATAAGGAACAGTTATTAGAAACAAAAGTAAGGTGTAAATGATGATATCTTTAAATGATTATTTGTATTCCGGAGATACGGTGTTGAAAATCCTGAAAAAATACACCCGCGATCTGCAGATTTCCGCGGAACAGAACCGGAATGAGGTGGACCGGCTGCATTGTGTGTTTCTGAAGCGTATTTCAGATCTGCTGGAGCACAATGATTTCCTGACGGCTCAGTCTCAGAAAATCCGTGAATTTTATAAGTATATGGCGAAGGAATACTCCCAGCTTTCCTTTACTTTTAAAGGCAGGATCAAGTCCCTGATCCGTGCGGAAACAAAATTTAACGGTTATATTGTGGAGTACATCTATGACTATTATACGGACCATGGAGACTATCCGCCGCTTGAGGAATTGAAGCAGAAACTGAATGGTTTCCGTGATCTGATCGCATACCGTATCGTCATATCCATGCCCAAATGCCATATCAGAGATGACAGGGAGCGGGAGAAGGAAGAAATCCGTAATCTGTATGCTATCGCAAATGTCCTGAAAGATTTCCTGGAGGAACGGGGATTCCGCGCGGAGCCGGCCTTCGGCGTAAAGGAAAGCACCTCTCCCCTGCTGAACGATTCGGTACGGCAATATTACAGAGACTATATCTGCCATGCAAAGCGGGACGGTTACAGGTCCCTGCATATTACATTTTTTGATGAAAGCGCAAAATGTTATATGGAGATGCAGCTGCGTACCAAAGAGATGGACGATATTGCGGAAATCGGACCGGCCAATCATCTGGGATATGAGAAAAAGCAGGAAAGTGAACGAGCCAGAAGAGACGTTGTCCCGGCAGGGGAAAATATCTATTTTGACGAAGCCTGCGAAAGAGTCAGAAAACTTCAGGAGCTGGATCTGGCAAAAGTGGATGTGAATATGTTCTCTGCCGCGGATAACAATCTTATCAACGACGGCTGCGGTCTGTACCGGGGACGGCTCATTCTTCCGTATGAGCATTTGTCCAGATTCCAGAACGATCTGATCGATTAAAGAGAAGAAAATTCTGCGGTAAAGTTCCGGCGGCAGTTTTTCTGTCGAAGGCATAAAAATAAAAGGAACTTCAAGAAACATGTAATGTTTAGGAAGTTCCTTTTATGATGGAGAAATTTCCGGGGAAACTACTATTTCGTCTCAAACAATATTCCGAGCGTATTCGGCCCGCAGTGGCAGGAGATCGTGCAGCTTGCTTTTGTGACGTGGATCTCTTTAAATTTTACTGTTTCATCCACGGTCTTCCGTACCAGGTCGATATACTCCTGCGGGATCCCGGAGTGGGTGATGAAGAGCAGATCCGTATTGATGTCGGAATGCTTTGCAAGTTCATCTTTTACATATTTCACCAGAACCTTATCCAGGGAACCCCGGTATTTCTTCCCGACGGCCATGCTTCCGTCGTGGTTGTCTACCTGGATGCAGGGCTTTAATTTCAGCATGTTTGCGCCCAGAGCGGTGACAGCGGAACAGCGCCCGCCTGCGTGCATAAAGGTGAGTGTATCAAGGATAAAGCTGGCGTGGCACTTCCGGGTCCGGGACCGGAGCGTTTCCGCGATGGACGCGGCGTCCATTCCCTGCCCGATCATCTTTCCGGCGGCGACGACCAGAAGGCCTGTCCCGGTGGAGAGGTTGCAACTGTCCACGACATGGACATGCCCCAGTTCCTCTGCCGCAATGCAGCAGTTCTGATAGGAACTGGACAGGGCGCTGCCCAGATTGATATGGATCACCTCATAACCGTCCTCCACCCAGGGACGGAAATGATCCAGGTATTCCTGCGTATTTACCGTGGCGGTCTTTGGAAGTGTCTTGTGTTCATAATATTCCTGATAGACCTGCTCCGGGGTGATGTCTACATTGTCCTTGTAATCCTTTCCGTTCAGTATGATGTGGAGGGGATAGTAGTGGACGTGATAACGTTTTTTCAAGTCTGCATCGAGATCGCAGGTGCTGTCTGCGCTTAAGATGATCTTCTGATCGGTATGTTCTTCCGGCATATTCTTATCCCCCGTTTCTTTTTCATTTTTCTATCTGGAAGCCATTATAGCACAGTTGAAAAGCAAAGTCTGACATAAAAATAATTTACCTATATTTTACGTAGATTTTTCACGATGCGGATAGAGAAAGATGCAGAATTACGAGAAAATAGAAAAAAGATGGCTGCAGTGCAGACTGCGGCATGACATGATCTGTGGGAGTGTACTCAGGAAAAAGTGGAGGATCTGCGATGAAAAAAAGAATTATTTCATTTCTTATATGCTGCTGTACGATGCTGACCGTTTCCGCCTGCGGCGTGACGCCGGGAACAGGGGGCAGTGAGGGCAGCGCTGACTTTTCCGTCGGGCGGGGCGGGACCGAGATCCGCATCCTGTCAGGTTCGGAGAATCAGGAACTTGAGGAGATCATCGAGGACTGCGCGGATGAGGCGGGAGTCCGGGTTGAGATTGACTATAAGGGCTCTGTAGATATTATGAGAACGCTCCAGGGCGGGGCAAAGGAGTACGACGCCGTGTGGCCCGCCAGCAGTATCTGGATCTCTATGGGGGATGAGCAGCATCTGGTGAAGCACAGCGAGTCCGTTTCCATCACGCCTGTGGTGTTCGGGATCCGGCAGAGCCTCGCCCGGGAACTTGGATTTACGGACGGGGACGTCTCGGTGAAGGAGATCCTGGACGCTATAAGCAGCGGGAAAATGACTTTCTGCATGACAAGCGCCACCCAGTCCAATTCCGGCGCCAGCGCCTATATCGGATTTTTATACGCGCTTCTCGGGAAACAGAACGGAATGACAGAGGCGGATCTGCAGGATGAACAGCTCCAGGAGGAGATACGGACTTTGCTGGGCGGAGTGGACAGAAGTTCAGGAAGCTCGGACTGGCTCAAAGACATGTTCCTGGAAGGGGATTATGACGCCATGGTGAACTATGAGTGTCTGATCATCGACGCCAATGAACAGCTTACCGCAGAGGGGGAAGAGCCGCTCCAGGTGGTCTATCCCTATGACGGGCTGTCCATGGCGGACTCGCCGCTGGGATATGTTGATCACGGAGACAATGAGAAGGAGGAGGCTTTCCTGGACTTCCAGGAAATGCTTCTTAGCAGCGAGAGCCAGCAGGCGATCGAGGCTACCGGAAGGAGGATCGCGGCGAACGGCGTATCTGAGGAAAATAAAGAGGTGTTCAACCCGGAGTGGGGGATCGATACGGAGAGGATCCTATCACCTATCCAGATGCCCGGTGCGGACGTCCTGCTGGAAGCCCTGAACCTGTATCAGACAAACTTCAAAAAGCCCTCTCTTAATATTTACTGCCTGGATTTCTCTGGAAGTATGTCGGGAGACGGGAGCAGGCAGCTAAAAGACGCCATGTCCCAGATACTGATCCAGGAGAATGCACGGCAGAACCTGCTTCAGGCTAACGACGGGGAAGTGGACATCGCGATCCTGTTTGACGACCGGATCACGGATGTACTCTATGCGGAGGATGATTCGGATGAGGCGCTCCGGGATCTATACGACCAGATCGCGGATCATGAGCCGGGAGGGGGGACGGATATATACGGACCTGCGGCGGAGGCATATGCTATCGCGTCTGAATATGATCTGTCTCAGTATACGCCGGCGGTAATCCTGATGACAGACGGGCAGTCTGTGAACGATCAGCATGAGTTTGAAGACGCCGTCAGCGAGTACGGTGCGGATATTCCCGTCTTTTCCATCACATTCGGCGACGCGGATCCGACCCAGCTCGAGGAACTGGCGGAGATGACAGGGGGGAGAGTCTTTGACGGCACACAGGACCTGACCGAGGCGTTCCGGAATGTGAAGGGATATAACTAAGGGGAAAAGGCGATAAGGAAAGGACAGAAAAGATATGAAGCGTGAGAAGGGGAAAGAAACGTTCAGCATCATCGTGTCAGTGATACTGGCTCTGGGGCTGTTCCTCTTTCTGCTGGCAGGATTGGGGTGGAACCTGATCCTGTGCATGGTGTTAGGCGCGGCGGCATACGCCGCTTTCAGCCTGCTCCTGCGGCCGGTAAAGAAGATCGGGAAGTTGGATGCGGAATCTCTGGACAACGGAGAATACTTAAGCGAACGGCTTGCAGAGGCGGCGGGAGACTACAGACGTATGAGGAAGGCTGTGGAGAAAATAGGGGAGGAACCACTGAAAACAGAGTGCGGCGGGCTGCTCCGCCTGGCTGAAAATATCCTGAAATATCTTACAGACAACCCGGAAAAGATCCCCGGGGCGAGGCGGTATATCGACTATTATCAGGAGACGGCGGCAAACGTTCTGGAAAACTATGTGGAGCTCAAAGAAACAGGGCTCTCCACAAAAGAAACGGAAAAAGTGCTGAAAAATACGCGGGAATCGGTTTCCACCCTGACTGCGGCGTTCAAGATGCAGTTTGAGAAGCTGATGCAGAATGAACTGATGGATATGGAGGCGGACCTGAACCTGCTCAGGCAGACGCTCCGCTCGGAGGGCTACAGGGAACCGGTAAAAGAGAAAGTACAGGAGTCGGATCAATGAAAAAGAAAATAGCGGGACTGATCCTTCTGGTCGTGCTGATGGCGGTGATCGGAGGAATCTATTTTGTGACAGGGAATGCGCCCCGGATCGTCAATGTGGACGGCTATGTGGGCGGGGAGAAGATCGAGCTTCTTGAGGACGAAGAGGTTCAGTCAGTATTTGAGGAGAAATATGGTCTGAATGTGGACTATTCCCGGGCAGGGTCGCTGGATATGATGACGGCGGACTTAAGCGGGAGGGATTATCTGTTCCCGTCCAGCAGCATCGCCCTGGAATATTATGAAGATCTCCACGGGAGTCCGGTGCAGAGTGAGATCGTGCTGAACACGCCCATTGTTCTCTATACGCATCAGATCGTGCTGGACGCGTTTGAGAGCCAGGGGCTGATCACCACAGACGGGGACATACATTACATTGACATGGCGGGGCTTCTGGAATTGATACAAAACGGCGCGCAGTGGTCGGATATCGGGCTGCCGGAGTTATACGGAAGAGTCTCTGTGGATACTACCGATCCTTCAAAGTCAAATTCGGGAAATATGTTTGCGGCGCTGGTGGCAAATGTGCTCAACGAGGGGCAGACGGTGACAGAGGCGGATCTGGCGGCTATTCTCCCGGAACTTCAGGATATCTTTGGGAAGCTGGGGTATATGGAGACTTCCTCTTCTGATCTTTTCAGCCAGTTCCTGCGAATGGGAGTGGGGGCGGAACCGATTATCGCCGGATATGAAAGCCAGCTGATCGAGTATGCTGCCCTGTATCCGGATGAATATGACCGGATCCGGGGTGATGTGGTCATGCTCTATCCTGCGCCTACAGTCTGGTCCGCCCATGTGATGATCGCTCTGGACGAGAACGGTCAGATCCTTCTGAACGCCATGCAGGACGAGGATATCCAGGAGATTGCCTGGAAGAAACACGGATTCCGCACCGGAAACTACGGGGATATCGCGGACAGCGGGGCAATCCCGGCGGAGGGAGTCGCCGCTTCCATCACTCAGGTGGCGCAGGTGCCGTCTTACGACGTGATGAAAGTGATCATCGAGCAGCTGGAATGAATGATGTAAGGCTGTAGGATGACTGGCACACAGGAATTGGACGGGGATGGGCGAGGAAAGAAGGAGGAAGGCATATGGCAGAGATCACACTGGCAGACCTGATGGAGAAGAAGCAGGCAATGAGTTTTGAAGCGGCCCAGGAGGAAGGAACGGAAGAACTGGAGGGAAAACTGGCGCAGCTCACCCCGGAGGAACGGCGGGAGGCGGATTCCATTAAAGAGCAGATCGACGTCAGGGATTCCCAGATGCTGATGCAGTATGGCGCAGGGGCGAAGCAGAACATCGCGGATTTCTCCGCGAATATCCTGAACAATATCCGGGCAAAGGATTCCGGGTTTGTAGGGGATCTGATGACGGAACTCGTGACAAATGTGGAAGGGCTTGATTTCGAATATCTGGAAAAAGATTCCGGGATCTTCGGTGTTTTCAGGAAAGCGGAAAACCGGCTGAAGCGCTTTATGGCGCAGTTCGAGCGTCTGGAAGATCAGGTGGACCGGATCGAGGGGAAACTTGACGAGGCCAGGATGGAACTGCTCAGAGATATCGGGATGTTTGATACCATGTATGAAAAGAACCTGGAGTATTTCAAGCGGCTCCAGATCTACATCACCGCCGGGGAAGAAAAGATCGCGGAACTTAAGGAAAAGACCATCCCTTCCCTTCGGGCGGAGGCGCAGAAGAGCGGGGATCCCATGAGCGCTCAGCTTGTACGGGATTTTGAGGACACGGTGTCGCAGTTTGAGAAGAAAGTGTATGACCTGAAGACCAGCAGGACCATCGCCATCCAGACTGCACCCCAGATTAGGCTGATCCAGAATAATGACAAGCTGCTTGCGGACCGAATCCAGACCGCGATCCAGGAGACGATCCCGCTCTGGAAGAGCCAGATGGTCATGGCGCTGGGAATGTACCGGCAGCAGAAAGCGCTCAAGATGCAGAGGGAGATCACGGACACGACCAATTCCCTCCTTCTGAAAAATTCGGAGAAACTGAAGCAGAACACCCTTGAGGTGGCGAAAGAATCGGAACGGGGGATCGTGGATGTGGAGACGTTAAAGAAAGCCAATGAAAACCTCATCTCCACAATGAAAGAGGCGGTCCGGATCCAGCAGGAGGGACATGGCCGGAGACAGGCTGCGGAGCAGGAACTGATGAAAATCGAGGAGGAGCTGAAGCAGGCGCTGGCGGGGTGAGGATAGTTGATGATAATTTTCAATAAAATACCGGGGAGACCGGAAACTGCCGATAGTATATCCGCTTTTTCTTAAAAAAGGTTGAAAATAAGCCGGTTTTAATGTAAAGTCATCTATGTAATTATGTTAGAAAGGGGCTTGACAAAAATGACGGCAGTTGCGAGGATTTTAGCAAGCAAGCAAGCAAGCAAGCAAGCAA
>DWUT01000092.1 GCA_019120615.1 Candidatus Mediterraneibacter norfolkensis | reverse complement strand
CCCGGACTTTGGCTCGTCGCCGTTGCAAATAAAGACGGCAGGATCGATGCCGTCCGCATATCAGGCTTTTACAGAACCGACTCGAATTGAATGCCGGGTGCGCTTTCGATACCCGGAACAAAAAAGGAGATGACCTTTATGTCACTGCACACATCTGACCTGGTGCTCGTTCCCGGCCGACAGCTAAAACCGTTGGATAACATAGCCGGATTCCAGGTACGTCCCGGATTCTTCCGGTTTTTCGGAGCCACCATCATCCCGGGCGGGGTAAATTTCACAATTCAGTCCCACGGGGCAACATCCTGTGAACTTCTCCTCTTCCACCGGGAGGCGGAGGAACCCTTTGCCGCCCTGAAATTTCCGGACAACTATAAGATCGGCTTCGTCTACTCCATGATCGTATTCGGCCTGGATGTAGAGGAATTTGAGTATGCCTACCGCCTGGACGGCCCTTATGATGAGAAAAAGGGACTTCGTTTTGACAAGACAAAGATCCTGCTGGACCCTTACGCCAGAGCCGTCACCGGCCAGAGCCAGTGGGGATGCAAGAACAACCCCCAGCACAGTTACCGTGCCCGGGTCGTACAGAACAACTTTGACTGGGGACTGGAACGGAGCGAACCCATTCCTATGGAGGATCTTGTGATCTATGAACTCCATGTCCGGGGCTTTACCAAATCCCACACCTCAAATGTATCCTGTCCCGGAACCTTCCGGGGGCTGGAGGAGAAGATCCCCTATCTGAAGAAACTGGGGATCAATGCCGTAGAACTGATGCCGGTCTTTGAGTTCGATGAAATGCGGGATGCAAGACTGATCGATGAGAACGAACTTCTGGATTACTGGGGTTACAATCCTGTCTGCTTCTTTGCTCCAAACACGAGCTATGCCTCCGGAGTAGAATACAACCGGGAAGGCATGGAGCTGAAACATCTGATCAAAGCACTCCATGACAATGAGATTGATGTGATCCTGGACGTGGTCTTCAACCACACAGCGGAAGGAAATGAAATGGGACCTTCTTTCTGTTTCAAAGGTTTTGACAACAATATCTACTATATGCTCACCCCGGACGGGAACTACTACAACTTCAGCGGCTGCGGCAATACACTGAACTGCAATCACCCTGTGGTGCAGGAACTGATCCTGGACTGCCTGCGGTACTGGGTGACAGATTACCGGGTGGACGGGTTCCGTTTTGACCTCGCCTCCATCCTGGGACGTAGCGAGAACGGAACCCCGCTGAATCAGCCCCCTCTTCTGCGCAGTCTTGCTTTTGACCCGATCCTTGGAAATGTCAAGCTGATCGCGGAAGCCTGGGACGCAGGCGGACTCTATCAGGTCGGCTCCTTCCCTTCCTGGAAACGATGGGCGGAGTGGAACGGCCGCTATCGCGATGATATGCGATGCTTCCTGAAAGGAGATCCAGGAATGGCCGGGATCGCGGCGCAGCGCATGACCGGTTCCCCGGATCTCTATGATCCGGTCTACCGGGGCGGCAACGCATCCGTCAACTTTCTGACCTGCCACGACGGCTTCACCCTGAACGACCTGTACAGCTATAACCAGAAGCACAACGAGGCCAACGGCTGGAACAATACAGATGGTTATGACGACAACAACAGCTGGAACTGCGGCGTGGAAGGCGACACGGATGATCCGGATATCCTGGCTCTCCGCAGGAAAATGATGATGAATGCCTGTGCGGTGCTCATGTGCAGCCGGGGAACTCCCATGTTCCTCTCCGGCGACGAATTCTGCGACACCCGATACGGAAACAACAATCCCTACTGTCAGGACAACGTCATCTCCTGGCTGGACTGGAGCCTCTATGAAAAGAACCGGGATATGTTTGAGTTCTTCCGCTATATGATCGCATTCCGCATGGATCACCCCGCCATCCGCCGGGACCTGGAACCAAGCTATATCGGTTTTCCATCCATGAGCATCCACGGGCTGACACCCTGGAAGCCGGATGAACCGGAGAGTGCTTACGTCTCCTGCGTCCTCTTCTCCGGATATGATGAAGAAAACAGCCATGAGGATCTGGTCTACGTGGCAGTCAACGCTCACTGGACCGCTGCGGAAATGACTCTTCCGGACCTTCCCGAGGGATATTGCTGGAGAATCGCTGTCAACACAGGAGATCCGAAGCGGCAGACATTTGCGGAAAAAGAGATGCCAGCAGTGGAGAAGAATCTGCTGCTGGGAGAGCGGTCGGTGATCGTGTTTGTGGGGATGAAGCAATAAGATATGCCCAAAACAGGGATGAACTCCTTGAAAAGGCAGTGGAGATAATATCTGCTCAAAACAAAGGAGTATGATCAAAAAGAGAGTGTCCTGGTTGTCAGCGTATAGGCTGTCAGCCAGGACACTCCCGCTTTATGCGATCGTCCAGTCTAAACCATCATCTCTCCGCTTTTTTCAGGATATCCAGTCTTCTCATCAGCATCTCATATTCCTTTTCTCTTCCGGAAAACCAGTCCCGTCTGATCTCCGCCAACTGGTTCAGTCCCACCTGTTCTGCTGCGCGTACCGCTGCTTCCCTCTGCGTCATCCTCTCCGGGAACACAGTCTGACAGTTAGCCCCATCCAGATCCTCATAAGAGTGAAATGCCTGATTGAAATCCATCAGAGGATGGAGCGAAACCGGTCTGTTCGTGCTGTTATCCACCAGGAATCCCCAGTTTCCCCAATGCCGGTCCGTGTTCCCTGTCAGGTAGTCGAGAATATTCATCATATGATAAGAATATCCGTCAAGTTCCAGTATATATTTCATCGCATCAATCTCATGATTCACCGCATAGATTTCAAAAGCTTCCCTGGACACGATAGAATATTTTTTTGACGTCATGATCTCACTGGATGATACCTTTTCCCCGTCATACTCTGCCGCTTCATATTTGACCTGATCACACCGAAAGCACTGACAGACTTTGCTTGCCAGGATCTCATTCTCCACATATTCCCTGTCCCCGTCTTTCAAAAGCCGAAATCCTGTTTCCGTTCTGACCCATGCCTTTGGAAAGCATCCGTTTGTGGACAGATCCCGGATCAGGCTGTCGTTCTGCACCGTGATCTGTTTTCCCCGCAGTGAGACGTCCACAAAAGCATTATCCAGATGATTATCGTACAGATTGATCTCGTCAAACGCTGTGTCTTCTCCCTCTCTCCTCACCCAGAACAGATCCGTCAGAGACAGACAATGATAAGTCAGTGCGATCTGTGCCCTTCCCCTGTCTGTCACAGCCTGCGCCGCTCCGATGCTGTTCAGTATCTCCTTCGCATATCTGCGGTCCAGCGTCAGGATCCTTGAAGCACACCAGTAATAAAAGTTCGTCACATTATTCACCCGGATATCAACATCCGTTTCATTCTCTTCCGTTTCTTCCGGATACAGATTGAACGGCATAAACTGGGGTTCATAAACTTCACACCGCCCCTGCATATCAATCCGCGCGATCCTTTTCTCCCCGTGCATAATCTCATACACCGCTTTCATCCCGCCGTCACCGCCTCCAATCTCTATGCCGTAATTTTACTATACCCAAAAGAAAAAGTAAACGCAGAAAAGGGGCGCGCCCATCAGGGCGCACCCCTCCATCACAATTTTTCACTCCTGACCTGGAACTCCCAGGGAGCAGCGCCCCGCCATGCGGGACGCGTCCTTCCATCACAATTTTTCACTCCCGACTCGGGACTCCCAGGGAGCAGCAAGCCCATCAGGGCGCGCGCCCCTCCCGTCCCATTCTCCCAAAACTGCCGGAGGGACAACCCAGCCGGAGGGGATGCGTTGTGTTGGCTAAGGACCGTAAAACGACGCCGGCACTTGGAGCGCGTCCTTTGCGCTCCTACGTGTCCGCTGCGCTCGTTTTCCGAGCGAAAGCGGGTCCGCAGACAACATAACACATCCCCCACCGGCGGACGTCCCCCCGCCAGTTTCATCATTCCTCAAAGGCTTCCTTCATCTTCTCCATAAAGCCCTTCTTTTTCTTCTTTTCTCCCTTCTCACCTTTTCCATCCACATCATCATTCTGATGCAGCGTATTTCCGGTCAGTTCATCAAACCGTTTCAGCGCCTCTTTCGCTTCCGAACTCAGACGCTCCGGTGTCTGAATGACCAGTGTAACGTAGTGATCTCCTCTTACCTGGGCATTTCTCAGAGACGGCACTCCCTTTCCTTTCAGGCGTACTTTCGTATCTGTTTTTGTCCCCGGTTTCACTGTATAGATCACATCTCCGTCCACAGTCGGGATCCTGATATCTCCGCCAAGCGCTGCGACTGCAAAGGAGATCGGCACAGTTGAAAAGATGTGCACATCCTGTCTCTGGAAGATCGGATGGCGCGATACGTTGATCTCCACGAGAAGGTCCCCTCTCGGACCGCCGTTCACTCCCGGCTCTCCTTTATCGCGGATACGTACGCTCTGTCCGTTGTCAATCCCCGCCGGGATCGTCACCTTGATCTTCTTTCTGCTTGACGTATATCCTGTTCCCGAGCAGTCCGGGCATTTCTCTTTTATGATCTTTCCGGAACCATTACAGTTCGGACATGTCTGAACGTTCTGTACAGTGCCGAAGAAGGACTGTGAAGTGTATACGACCTGGCCTTTTCCTCCGCACTTCGGACATGTCTCCGGTGATGTTCCCGGCTTCGCTCCGGTTCCATGACAGGACTCGCACGGATCTTTCAGCACAAGATCAAGTTCCTTTTCACAGCCAAAGACCGCTTCCTCAAAGGTGATGCGGATACTCTTCCTTATATTTGCTCCTTTCATCGGGCCGTTACTACGCCCTCTGCGCGCACTGCCACCGAACAGATCACCAAAGATATCTCCAAAAATATCACTGAAATCCGCACCGTTAAAGTCAAAACCGCCGAATCCTCCTGCGCCGCCGGCTCCGCCTTCAAACGCCGCATGTCCGAACTGGTCATACTGGCGCCGCTTATCGGCATCACTCAATACAGCATATGCCTCGGAGGCTTCCTTAAATTTCTTTTCCGCCTCTTTGTCTCCCGGATTCATATCAGGATGATACTTTTTAGCGAGCGCACGGTATGCCTTTTTGATCTCTGCATCACTGGCATTCTTGCTTACACCGAGCACTTCATAGTAATCTCTCTTTGACTCTGCCATAACACTAATACTCTACCTTTCTTTTTTCACTAAACCTGTTACACAGCCGTTCTTTTACCGTCCGGCTGTCCGCCGTACAAGCTGCACTGTAACCTAAAAATTCTACGCAGCCGCCCTGCTATGCGGTTCCGTAGAATCTTCAGCCACGGTTTTCTCTGCCGGAGAATCTTCTCCGGCAGAGAACATATCCGCAACATTACTTCTGTAACAGTTTATCTTATCGATTCGTTTAGACCTCTTTGTAATCTCCGTCTACAACGTCGTCTCCCTGATATCCTTCCGGAGCCGGGCCTGCGTCTGCTCCCGGGTTCGGGCCGCCTGCTGCGCCTGCACCAGCCTGCTCATACATCTTAGTGAACAGCTTCTGAGCGCTCTCCATCAGTTTTTCTTTCGCAGCCTTGATCTCAGCCACATCAGCGTCTGCTGCTGTCTCAGGAGTAGATTTAGCCAGAACGTCTTTCAATGCCTGGACGTCTGCCTCAACTGCCGCCTTATCATTTGCATCCAGCTTATCTCCCACATCTTTGAGAGCTTTCTCTGTCTGGAATACCATTGCGTCAGCTTCGTTTCTTGCATCGATCGCCTCTTTGCGCTTCTTATCCTGAGCCTCGAACTCAGCTGCTTCTTTGACAGCTTTATCGATATCTGCATCAGACATGTTGGATCCTGCTGTGATCGTGATGTGCTGCTCTTTGCCTGTACCAAGATCCTTAGCGGAAACATTTACGATACCGTTTGCATCGATATCGAATGTAACTTCGATCTGCGGTACTCCACGCGGAGCCGGCGGGATTCCATCCAGTCTGAACTGTCCAAGTGATTTATTATCTTTGGCAAACTGTCTCTCGCCCTGTACAACGTTGATATCAACGGCTGTCTGGTTATCTGCCGCTGTTGAGAAGATCTGGCTCTTCTTCGTCGGGATCGTTGTATTTCTCTCGATCAGTCTTGTAGCGACACCGCCCATTGTCTCGATAGAAAGTGACAGCGGAGTAACATCCAGAAGAAGGATGTCGCCTGCGCCTGCATCGCCTGCAAGCTTACCACCCTGTACAGATGCACCAAGTGCAACACACTCATCCGGGTTCAGAGATTTGCTGGGCTCTTTGCCTGTCAGTCTCTTAACCTCTTCCTGTACAGCCGGGATACGTGTAGATCCGCCTACCAGAAGTACCTGGCCCAGATCTGCCGCTGTGATTCCTGCATCGGAAAGAGCACGTCTTACCGGTTCTGCTGTCTTATCCACAAGGTCTCTTGTCAGCTCGTCGAATTTAGCTCTTGTCAGGTTCATATCAAAGTGCTTCGGTCCCTCAGATGTTGCTGTGATGAACGGAAGGTTGATGTTTGTCGTTGTTGCGCTGGAAAGCTCTTTCTTCGCTTTCTCTGCAGCTTCTTTCAGTCTCTGGAGAGCCATCTTGTCTGTGGACAGATCCACGCCCTCTTTTGCCTTGAAGTCTGCCAGCATGTAGTCTGTGATCTTCTGGTCAAAGTCATCACCACCGAGTCTGTTGTTTCCGGCTGTGGAAAGAACTTCGATGACGCCGTCGCCGATCTCGATGATAGATACATCAAATGTACCACCGCCAAGGTCGTAAACCATGATCTTCTGCTCTTTCTCATTGTCAAGTCCATAAGCAAGTGCAGCAGCTGTAGGCTCGTTGATGATACGTTTTACATCAAGTCCTGCAATCTTACCTGCATCCTTTGTAGCCTGACGCTGAGCGTCGTTGAAATATGCAGGAACTGTGATAACAGCCTCTGTTACTTTCTCTCCAAGGTATCCTTCTGCATCCGCTTTCAGTTTCTGAAGGATCATTGCGGAAATCTCCTGCGGAGAATATTTCTTTCCGTCAATGTCTACCTTGTAATCTGTACCCATCTCTCTTTTGATCGAAGAGATCGTTCTGCTTGCGTTTGTAACTGCCTGACGCTTTGCAGGCTCTCCTACCAGACGCTCGCCTGTCTTTGTGAATGCCACAACAGACGGTGTTGTTCTTGCTCCTTCTGTGTTTGCGATGACTGTCGGCTGTCCGCCTTCCATAACAGCCACGCAGCTGTTTGTTGTACCAAGGTCAATACCAATTATTTTTCCCATAGTAAAGCTCCTCCTTTTAATGATTCATTTTTATATTCTAATATTTGAAAAAATCTTTAAGGAAGTTCGGTTCGCCAAGCTCACCGAACGACTTTCGCACTAAGCTCGAAAAAACCTCGCCAAGTGCTCAATGTCAATTTGCTACCTTTACCATGCTGTGTCTCACGACACTGTCGCGATATGTGTAGCCCTTCTGGAATTCCTCTGCGATGATATTCTCGCCGAGTTCCTCATCCTCCACATGCATCACTGCATTGTGGAAATCCGGATTGAATTCCTTTCCCACTGCCTCGATCGGTTTTACATCGATCGATTCCAGCGTAGTCATAAGTTGTTTGTAAACCTTCTCCATGCCCTCTGCAAACGGAGTGGTTTTTTCTTCTTCCGGCATGGACACCAGCCCGCGTTCGAAGTTATCGACGATGGGAAGTATCTTCTCTATGATATCTTTCGCTCCAATCTCATACATCTGGGATTTCTCCTTCTCCGTACGCTTGCGGAAGTTATCGAACTCTGCCATCTGGCGTGTCAGCCGGTCAGTAAGTTCCTCGATCTTCTCATCTTTTTTATCCTTCTTGTTTTTCTTGCCGAAGAGTTTCTTTTTTTCTTCTCCGGCCTCACCGTTTCCTGCATCCTCAGATCCGATTTTTTCCGTTTCCGGAGTTTCCTTCGGATCGTCCGCTTCTTCCGCTGCCGCCTCAGCATTCTCCTCCGCCTGTGCAGTCTCTTCCTGACCAGAAGCTTCCTCCTGCGCGGCTTTGGCCTTTGCTTCTTCCACGGCTTCCTTTACCATATCTTCTTTGCTCATCTCTGTCACCAGCTTTCCACCTTCCTATTCTTTGGGATCTTTATTATAAATCGCGTCCAACTCGTTCTGCAGAGTCTTCAGCGTCTTCATGACATGTTCATAATCCATCCTCTTCGGCCCGATAATACCGATCGTGCCTTTCATGCCCTCACCCAGTTCGTAAGTAGCTGTCACGACACTACAGTCCTTCATGGTCTTCACCGGCGTCTCATCTCCGATATAGACCTGGATCCCATGATTATTCTCACTTGCAAGTGTCTCTGTGACCAGATCTGCCAGCTGCTGTTTCTCCTCAAACGCACTGATGATCTCCTGAGCGCTCTGCTTGTCGCTCAGCTCGGGGTATTTGAAGATGTTCGTGGCGCCGCTTGTGTAAATCTCCATGTCATCTTCCACATGTATGATCTCCGCCACAGCATCCAGAACATGACCAACCACCTTGCTGTGGATACCTGCCTGTTCTTTCAGCCTTGCAATCAGCCCCAGCGTGATCTGGTCGATCGACATGCCGTTCAGCGTTGTATTGAGAAGCATATTCAGCTTCAGCAGGTTTTCATTGCTTAGTGTTTCACCAACTTCAATGATTTTATTCTTGATCACATTGCCGCCGAGAACGATGACCGCCACGACCTGTTCTGCATCCACCTGTGAGAGCTGGATGAACTTCAGCGTGTTACGGTTATTCACCGGGGAAGAAACCATCGTGGCATAATTCGTGTTCGCCGCCAGCACTTTCGCTGCCTGACGCAGGACCTTCTCCACTTTGTCCGTCTTCTCCAGGAGACCGTTTTCGCGTTCCGTGATCTCCTGTTCCTTATCCTCCATCAGCATATCGACATACAGCCGGTATCCCTTGTCAGAAGGTATCCTTCCTGCGGAGGTATGAGGCTGGAAGATGTAGCCCAGGTCTTCCAGATCCGCCATCTCATTTCTGATCGTTGCGGAACTGAGGTTCAGATCTGTATATTTCGTAAGAGTTCTGGAACCTACCGGCTCACCCGTCTCGAGGTAGTTCTGTATGATCGCCTTCAATATAATAAGTTTTCTCTCACTTAATGAAGCGTCAACTGCCACAGTACTTCCTCCTTTCCGAAACAGTAACTGAATATCCTGTTTTGATTATTAGCACTCATTTATTTCGAGTGCTAACACCTTCCGTATATTAAGATAGCACCCGGATTTCTTTTTGTCAACTCTGTTTATGATTTTTTTAGAGAAACTGGTAATAGTTCAGCCATGCGCCAGGATAAAAGAGGGCTTGCACGGAAGTTGGCTTACAAGGGCATGACCTCTTTTATCCTGGCATAGGGCGGACGCCCTCAGCGATGCATTGAGCAGTTGGCGAGGTCTTTTCGAGCCTAGTGCGAAAGTACATAGAGGGGAAGGAGCTGCACAGCAGCGGATTCGAGCTACATGGATGAACTCGTCCTATAAGAACTCACAGAATACATAATTGCTCACATCAATCCCTCTCGGGGTAAGCCGGATCATTCCATCCCGCTCTGTCATCAGACCATCCTTTTCAAATCTCCGGATCTGCTCACCATACACCTCTTCTATTCCGAGTCCGTAAAGTCTCCGGAATTCTTCCGCAGAGATTCCGGCCGTCTTTCTCAGCCCCAGGATCATGAACTCTGCCATCTGTTCATCCCGGCTCAGGCTTTCGACTTCCTCTCCACATCCGTTTTCGGCCGGTGTTCCCTCCGAGAATGCATCCATATATTTTTTCATATCCGCCGTGTTGTGGAACCGGGTTTCTCGGATCAGAGTTGAGGCTCCCAGTCCCAGGCCAAGATACTCTTTTCTCTCCCAGTATCCCAGGTTGTGTCTGCACTCATATCCCTGCTTCGCATAGTTGGAGATCTCATACCTGTGATATCCGTACTCGTTCAGGATAACTGCGGTCTGCTCATAGATCTTCCTGTCTTCCTCTTCATCCGGAAGGGTTGGAAGAGCATCTGTGGATTTCCTGCTGTTTTCCCAGTCCGAATGATCCCCCTCGTGCCGATCCTGATTCTCTCCGTACATATCAAAAAAAGGAGTACCTTCCTCTATGATCAGACTGTAAGCCGAAAGATGTTCCGGCGCAAGCTCCGCCACAGTGCGGAGAGTCTTCTCCCAGCTCTTCAACGTCTGCCCGGGGATCGCCGAGATCAGATCGATATTGACATTGTCGAATCCGGCGTCCCGGACGAGGGAATAAGTATCAAGAAATTCTCTGTACGTATGGATCCTTCCCAGCATCCGCAGTTCGTCGTCATTGACAGACTGAAGTCCGATGCTGATCCGGTTGATCCCGGATCTTCTCCAGGACATTACTTTCTCCGCTGTCACCGTCCCGGGATTTACCTCTATGGTGATCTCCGGATTTTCCGTAAATGTAAAATTTCTGTACAGAGCGTCAAAAAGACGGGCGGTGTCCTCCCCATCCAGCACGGATGGGGTTCCCCCGCCCAGAAACACCGTGGACACACGGCAGTCTGTGAAATTTTCTTTTCTGCTTTCGATCTCCCGTATGAGTGCGTCCACATACGCTTTTCGCTCACCCTCTCCCGATGGGAAAGAGAGGAAATCGCAGTATGCACATTTCCTCACACAGAATGGGATATGAACGTAAAGTTCCAGTTCTCTGTCAGTCATCATCCAGTTTGAGCACACTCATAAACGCCTTCTGCGGGATTTCTACATTTCCCACCTGGCGCATGCGCTTCTTTCCTTCCTTCTGCTTCTCCAGCAGTTTCTTCTTACGGGAGATATCTCCTCCGTAACATTTCGCCAGCACATCTTTTCTCATGGCCTTCACTGTCTCGCGGGCGATGATCTTGCTTCCGATGGCAGCCTGGATCGGGATCTCGAAGAGCTGTCTCGGGATCTCCTGTTTCAGTTTTTCGCACATCTTTCTTCCTCTTTCATAGGCGCTTCCCGCAAATACGATAAATGACAGTGCATCCACTTCTTCTTTATTAATAAGGATATCCAGCTTCACAAGCTCGGAGCGCTGGTATCCCATCATCTCATAGTCAAAAGACGCGTACCCTCTGGACCTGGATTTCAGTGCGTCGAAGAAGTCATAGATGATCTCGTTCAGAGGCAGATGATAGTGAAGCACTGCCCTCTTCTCCTCGATATACTCCATGCTCTGGTAAATACCTCGCCGCTCCTGGCACAGATCCATGATCGCTCCGATATACTCCGACGTCACCATGATCTCCGCCTTCACCATAGGCTCCTCCATGTAGTCAATCTCAGAGGGATCCGGCATGTTTGTCGGATTGGTCAGATCGATGACCTCCCCGTTGGTCTTGTGGATCTTATAGATAACACTGGGTGCCGTAGTCACAAGGTCCAGATTATACTCCCTCTCCAGTCTCTCCTGGATGATCTCCAGATGAAGCAGTCCAAGGAAGCCGCACCGGAAACCGAATCCCAGCGCCACTGACGTCTCCGGCTCAAACTGGAGCGCCGCATCGTTGAGCTGCAGCTTTTCCAGGGCGTCGCGTAGATCCGGATACTTTGCCCCGTCCGCCGGATAAAGTCCGCAGTACACCATGGGATTGACCTTCTTATATCCCGGAAGAGGTTCCGCGCAGGGTCTCTCCGCGTTGGTGATAGTATCTCCCACATGAGTATCCTTCACATTTTTCAGGCTCGCGGTGATGTAGCCAACCATTCCCGCGCTCAGCTCATCACAGGGGATGAACTGCCCCGCTCCGAAGGTTCCTACCTCCACCACATCTGCCCGTGCTCCTGTAGCCATCATGAGCATGGGAGTTCCTTTCTTCACGGTTCCTTCCTTGATCCGGCAGAACACGATGACTCCCTTGTAGGAGTCGTAAACGGAATCAAAGATCAGCGCTTTCAGCGGCGCATCCGGGTCTCCTTCCGGAGCCGGGATCTTCTTCACGATCTGTTCCAGCACCTCATGGACATTCTGTCCCGTCTTGGCGGAGATCAGCGGCGCATCCTCCGCGTCGATCCCGATCACATCCTCGATTTCCTCCTTTACCCGCTCCGGATCCGCACTGGGCAGGTCAATCTTATTGATCACCGGCATGACGTCGAGATCATGGTCCAGAGCCAGATACACATTGGCAAGAGTCTGAGCCTCCACCCCCTGTGCCGCGTCCACCACCAGGATTGCTCCGTCGCAGGCGGCAAGGCTTCGGGACACCTCATAATTAAAGTCCACATGTCCCGGGGTATCGATCAGGTTGAACATATACTCTTCACCGTCGTCCGCCTTAT
>DWUT01000091.1 GCA_019120615.1 Candidatus Mediterraneibacter norfolkensis | reverse complement strand
GGACAAGCTGGATTTTCTTGAACTGATGGACGGCTATATCCTTTCCTGGCAGGAGCATGTGATTAAACCCGATCCGGCGGTATTTCAGCTTCTGATGGAGCGTTATCAGATTGTGCCGGAGCAGGCTGTTTTCATCGATGACACGCTGGTGAATATCGAGGCGGCCGGAAAGCTCGGGATCCGCGGAATCCATTTCCGCAGTCAGGAGCAGGCCAGGGAAGAGCTGAGAAAGCTGGGCGTATGAGACTTTTTATATTTTTGTAGTTTAAAGTGAAACGACATAGAACTGAGTGAGTAGGCCGGGAAGAGATTCCCGGCCTGATTTAATATTAGAGCTAATGATTTGTCGAACAGGGTGGCGGGTTCCAGTGTGGAACAGTGCCACCCTGTATTTTTTTGACTATACATTCGATTTTTCCGAAGTGTTGAGAAATAAATGAAAAAGTGTCTAACATATTCGATGATGTGGGAAAAATATTAGGCAGAAATTCGGAAGGAGGAGATTTTGTGTATGATATAGATAATCCAAAAGTAAATCAAAAGAGAAAAGAGGGCAGGCATGAATATTAGAACAAAAGAAGAGATTGTACAGTATATGATGAAGTACACAGAAAATTTCCGCACAGGAGAAGATCTGGATCACTTTACTACTCATGCGGCAGCCCGGGAGATTCAAATAAGCCGGAATTTAGCTTCCTTTTATCTGAATGAATTGGTAAAAGAAGGAATCTTAATTAAGATTAAAGGACGTCCGGTTTACTTTTTTCATAAGAATATTCTGGAAAAAAGGTATCATATAAAGCTGGCTCAGACAGAGTATGATTTTTTAGAGGATCTGTGGGATTTATTGGACGAGGCAGAAGGAGAGGAATGTGGAGGAGAAAATGTGATAGGTTTTTCCACTACTCTGAATTACTGTATCAGTCAGTGTAAATCCGCAGTGAAGTATCCGGGCAGCGGAGTGCCGGTTCTGATCTGGGGCGAAGCGGGGACGGGGAAATCTTATCTGGCCGAGTATCTGTACCGCTATGCAATAGAGAATCAGAGTATCGATAAAGATGCTCCCTTCAGGGTTCTGGAGTGCAGTGAGTCAGAAGCTGCTGGCGGGATGGACCATCTTAAGCTTTTTGGCAAAGCCGGTAAACGTCAGGGACTGCTGAAAGAAGCTGAGGGAGGAGTTCTTTTTATCAATAATATAGACAATATGAGCGAAAAGGGCCAGGAGCTTCTGGCTGCTTTTCTGGCAGGCAGGAGAAATGGAAAGGAAGAAAGCAGAGTAAAGCTGATTCTGTCATCCAGAAAAAATCCTTCTCTTTCGCTCAGAGAGATGCTTCTGGAGCAGATACCGGTTATCAGTTTTTTGCCTCCTCTCAGAGAAAGAAGTCTGATGGAGAAAAGGCTGCTGATGATGCGCTTTTTTGAAAAGGAGGAGAGCTGTCTGAATCGATGCATCACCATCAGCAGTAATGTATACAGAATTCTGATGGAATATCCGTTTGAAGGGAATTTGGCGGAGCTCAAAAGCTGTATTAAGGTGATTTGTGCCAATGCTTTTCTGCAATCTCAGGAGAGCGAGGGAGAGTTAGAAATCAAGAGCTATCATCTGCCAAGCGAACTGATTTCTGCCATGGAGCCGGAGGAGACAAAGGAGGGCAATAGTAAAATTCTGATTTCAAATCTGGCTTCTCAGGAAGACGATAATTATTTCCTGTCTTATCTGAAACAGCTTCTGGAGATTTACGAGAGCTGCAGAGATAAGGAAATTACTCTGAAGGAGCTGATGAAAAAGGGAAACAACTGGCTTGATGAGTTCTATGATTATATAGTCTATGAGAAAAAATATTCGAATATGAAAATCAAGGCTCTGGAGGAGATTACAGGGAAAGTGCTGTCCAGAGCAGGAAAAAAGCATGCGGTCTTTTTGCCGTCAAGCTGTGAATATGTGCTTGCACGTCTCCTGTATATTATGACCGGGGAAAATTCTTCGTTGATGAAATGGATGAACAGGAGCAGAGATGAGGTCAGAGAATTTCTGCAGCTTTTGGGAGAGGAATATCCGGCAGAGGCTTTTATGGCAAGAGAAATCAAGCGTTCTCTGGAGGAACTGCTGGATGTAGCGCTGGAAGATATCAATGCTGTCTTTCTGATCCTGAATATTCGGTTTTATAACAGAAAACTGGCAAGTACCAGCCATTCGGGTCTTGTAATTGCCCATGGGTATTCGACGGCCAGTTCCATTGCAGACGCGGTAAACAAGCTGATTGGAAAGAGGGTACTGGAAGGCTTTGATATGCCTCTGAATACAGACGTGCATGAGATTGTACTGAAAATCAAGGAGGGGATCTCAGATAAGCGTTTTGCAGATAATCTGATTTTACTGGTGGACATGGGAACGCTGGAGGAGCTGGGCACGATCATCAGCGAGTGCAGCTCGGCTCGTATAGGAATTATCAATAATATTTCTACCAAAATTGCTCTGAGTGTAGGAGAAGGCATAGCAAATGGAGACAGTATTGAGGATATTCTCAAACAGACCTGCGATTGTGCCCAGATAGAATATCGGCTGTATGACAATTCAGAAAAAGAACCGGCTATCTTATTTGCCAGCGAATCTGGTGTGCTGATGACCAATCGTGTTCTGCAGATATTCCAGGACAGCTTTCCTAAAGGGTTTAAGATTCGCCTTCTGGCAATTGACAGCGCCAATTTCATGAATATGGAATTTGACGCTTTGTGCGCCCGTTATGAGATTCTGTTTGTGTCTGGAACCATGGATCCTCAGATACCGGAGATACCCTACGTTGGCCTCGAGGATATTATCGCCAGCAATGATATGGAGAAAGTCAACAGTCTGCTGAAACGCTATATGAGCAGGGAAGAACTGGCTGCTTTTGATGAAAAGCTTTTAAAGAATTTTACGCTTCAGAATGTACTTCAGTACCTGACAATTCTGAATGCAGATAAGCTTCTGGAATACATCAAGGATGCGGTAGGACAGCTTCAGAGCAGGATGAATCGAAAGTTTTCGAATAAGACAATTATCGGTATTTATATTCATGTGTGCTGTCTGATAGAACGTCTGGTTACTAAGACGCCGATTACGGCTCACGAGGATCTGGAGAGTTTTGTAGAACAACATCAGGATTTTACAGGGCTTCTGACAGAAAGCTTTCAGGAGCTCACAGCACAGTATAACGTAGAGATACCAATTAGCGAAATGGCGTATCTGTATGATTATATCAGACATGATCACTGAGAATGGAATGTAAAAAAGGAAGGAGAAGATAAAATGACATTGATGGATTGTATTGAACGGATACCTGTCAGGCTTCGTGAAACGGCGGAGAGAAAGTTTCCGACAGGAGAGGGACAGCAGAGGATTGACGAAATCGTAATTATTGCCAGCGGTTCCTCCTACAATGCGGCTTTTACGGCCAAAATCTTTCTGGAAAAGGTGTGCGGTCTGAAGGTAACGTTGATTTACCCCAATATCTTTGTGAATTATCACACATATATTCAGGAAAAGGCAATGTATCTGTTTATTTCACAGGGTGGAAAAACACGCCTGGTATACGAAGGACTTCTGCTGGCAAGGCAGGCAGGCTGTCTTACCTATGCCATGACAGCACAGCAGGATTGTGTGATCGCCGAGGCGGCTGACTGCTATGTGGATATGGGCTGCGGAGAGGAGGAATACCTGTACCGGACGATTGGATTTTCCGCCACGGCTGCTTCAGTCATGCTTCTTGGAGCTTCTCTGGCTGTGGCAAACGGAAAGCTTGAAACAGAAGAATACGTAAACCTTCAGGCTGATTTATGTGCAGCCGCAGATAATCTGGAGAATATAAAAAACAACACGCTGGAATGGTACGAAAGGAATCGGTTTTCTCTTCTTCGCAGAAATACGATGCTTATATCCGCAGCGGGCGGACTTTGGCCGGTGGCACAGGAATCGGATATTAAAGCGATGGAAATGGTGCCTATGATGACCAAGAGCTATGAACTGGAGGAATTCATACATGGTCCACAGAATGCTTTCCATGATGGGATGATTTTTATTCTTTATTCCCAGGAGGGAGAAGATGAGGATAAAGTAAGAAAAATTGCTTCTTTTCTGAAAAATGAGATTGGCTTTTGCGCCGTGGTCGGAG
>DWUT01000090.1 GCA_019120615.1 Candidatus Mediterraneibacter norfolkensis | reverse complement strand
TTAATTTTATTTAAGAGGCTGGCGTGGGTGTGAAAAGTAACCTGAGCTGCCCGTACAGGTTCAGTGCGTCGAGGACATGATAAGGCTCTGTCTGGTGATTCCCATCCGCTTTTGCTGTCACGATAATATAGTCCCTGTTGTCGACATGGGCAAGAGAGGCAAGGCAAAGTCCCGACTGATCGGTAAATCCGGTCTTTCCTCCCCTCACTTCCCCTCCCGGCACCTTCCAGTCCTCTCTGAGACGGAACATACTGCTCTGAAAAGTCAGACCTTCCGGATGCTCTTCGGTAGGTGATGCGGTATATTTCTCCGTGCAGAAAATGGTACGGAAAGTCCTGTCCTTAAGAGCATACCTGAGGAGAGCTGCCATATCTTCCACTGTCGTGTAATGCTCCTCATCATGAAGTCCGGTCACATTAGCGAAATGAGTGTTCTCCATTCCCAATTCACTGGCTTTTTCATTCATCAGCTCCACAAAAGCTCCCTCTGAACCTGCGGTATGCCTTGCTATCTGTACCGAGCATTCCCCGCCGGAAGGAAGGATGATCCCATAGAGAAGATCCTCCGCAGTAACCGTCTCCCCGGGGAGGAATCCTGCCATGGACGCACTCTCTTCATAGAGCGGCGGAAAGATTTCCTTCTCCAGAGTAACCTCCTCGGACAGGTCTTCAATCAGTTCGATTCCGATCAGACAGGTCATCATCTTTGTCAGAGACGCCGGATAAATCCTCTCCTCTTCCCGAAATCCGGTGATTGCCTTCCCATCGCTCAGTCGCACAACGATCCCGGCCTCACTGTAGATCCCGCTCAGGTCAGGATCCATATTAACCGTCTCAATCACCACCGGTTTCCTTTCGATTTCCGTTCCTGCTGAGCTGCCTGCTTTCTCTTCTGTATGTTCTCCTGCTCCCCCGCTCCTGATCATCAAAAACAGCGCCCCTGCTATGACAAGGAGCGCCAGCATTGCCACTGCAATAGTCCGTTTCATCATATCTCCTCTTCTGTATTATCTTACATTTGTAATACTTTTATATATTACAGATGTAAGAACTGTTTGTCAACACTTTTCTCTCATGCCGTGATATAATATGACCACTTAGGAAGTCAGTTTACGAGCCTAGTGTCCATGGTACAATGGTCACGCAATATATTAAAAATAAAGAGGCATATTATGAAAATATGGATATCAGAAAATCTGAAAAAGAAAAATCTCTACGCGGCAAGAGTCCTTCTGCCTGTCCTGGGCAGTCTCCTGCTCATTATCTGCCTGATCACCGGGAGCATTTTTCTCGGCGCCTATCTAGATCTTCCCATGGAAATACTGTCTTTCGCAGTATGCATCTCTGCAACAGTTCTCCTGATCTGGACCGCGGCGGGAACCGGAAGACGTTCTCTGAGAGATTCCCTCGTCTTCTGCCAGGACCGAAACGGCGATATTTATATTTCAGACGTCCGGAAATATTCCGCCTTCCGCAGAGGGATCCTCGGATTTGTCTCCATGGCTTTCAAGACACAGAAAGTCCTGAACAACATGCTGTCACCGGGAGGCGTTCTGGAAAAATATCTCTCTCAGGAAAGATCACTTCAAGGTCTGGAGCCCCGTATCCTGTCAGTGGAAAAGATCAGAGAAAACCGGATGACCTACTCCATGATCTGCCATGTGGAACTGCCCGGGAACCGTCTGAGCCGACAGACTTATGTCTTTTCAAAAGGCTATGACAATGAAAAAGAACTCCTGCACGAACTGGAGCTGCTCACTGCGAGCTCCGTACATGCAGAAGTCCATGAAAACCGGAATCCGGCTTATATCATACTCAGCACCGTCGTGCTGATCCTGTTTGTCATCCTGTGCGTATGCAGCCATCCGGCCATCGCTCTTCTCCCCGCAGGGATCTATTTTCCCTGTCTGGGAGCCGCTTTTCTCACGGTCTTCTTCCTGGTCTGGTTTGCCGTACGGCAGCACCGCGGAGAGTAGGCGTAACAATAATCTGGTTTGAAGTGCGGCAGCACTGCGGGGAGTGACAGCAGATTTCCGGGTTCTACAGCTCTCCCTTTTCCAGCATCTCCTCAAAAGGTGTCTTCTCAGGCAGATCAAGGGCAAACCGTTTCTCAAGCCATGCTGATACAAGCGGGATCCATTTTGCCGCGTCCGGATAGATCTGAGACTGTGACACCGCCGAAGCCTGGGTGGATACACTCAGACCGTGAGGCCCCTGCTCGAAGATATGCATCTCGAAAGGAACCTTGTGGTCCGCCAGCGCGTGTGCCATGCGGATGCTGTGCTGTACCGGCACCAGAGAGTCCTCGGAAGTCGCCCACAGATAAGTCGGCGGCGTCTGGTCCGTCACAAGCCTTGCCGGGCTCACGCTTCTGAGTGTCTCCTCATCCGGTTCTGCCTCTCCCAGGAACGCCGTATTGGATCCCTTAAAGAAATCTGCATCCATGGGGTTGCCAAATACAGAATCACGCATAAAGATATAATCGCTGAGCGTATACCCCAGGATCAGGGCTGCCGGGCGGATCATCTCTTTGTCCACGCCCAGATACTCTGTCACAAGCGGCTTGTCCCAGTATACGCCGTACATTGCCGTATTGTGTGCTCCGGCGGAAAATCCGCAGACCGCCACCCGGTCCATATCCACTGCCCACTCTTCACTGTGCTCACGGATCAGAAGCATAGCCATTCCAATCTCCCTCACCGGAGCAGGATGCTTTGTCACCGGATTTGGCTTAATGGATTTTCCGAACACATCCGGGAACTCATCCCTTCCCTGGGTATAGGTGGAATACCGGAGGACAAACGCATGATAACCCATGGCGGCAAACTGCATTGCCACCGGCTCTGCCTCCCGGTCAGAGCAGTTGAAATAACCGCCTCCGGGGCAGATCAGCACTGCCGGGCGCTTTCCCTGTCCGTGCATCTCTCCTTTTTCATTGATCACATATGTGGTCAGCGTCACGTCTTCCCTGTCTTCATACAAACGAAATACTTCTGTAAACATATCATCAATTCCTCTGCTTTCTTTTATCTTTTCCAATTACAACGGAAGCGAAACCGGGCTTGAACATATCGTCCAGAGTCATCCCGTCCAGAGCACAAACACGGGGTTCAAATTCCATCCCGAAGAACGCCTGGAACGGCTGTCCTCTGTCATAGTCCGCCTCCCGGGCAGCCTGAATGTATCTGGGCAGTTCCTCTCTTCGGATGGTCAGAGGATTGTGTCCTCCCAGATATCCGTCACAATTGAGATCATACATCTTCTGCACCGCCGCCATATATGTATCCAGATCCGTAGTCTCGTCGGAAAACAGCCATACGAAAAATCCGGTGGCATCTCCGATAAAGAGAAGGTTTTTCTCCTCATACAGAAGGGAAATCCCGCCCTGGGTGTGTCCCGGCGTTTCATAAACCTTCAATGTTGCTCCGCCCAAATCGAAGGTATCCCCCTCCTTCACCGGGACAAGGTTTCCGCATCCTCTTGAAAGGAATTCTTCCTCGTCAAATCCTTCCGGGAGTCCGTTAAACTCCTTCCCGGTCTCATAATCAATGCTGTGCTTTGCCCGCTCTATGCTGTCCTTTCTCATCTCCCTGGAAGTGTGGCGCCTGCACAGGTCCATGTCCTTCTCCCCGATATAGCAGGGTTCCTCAAACAGTCCGTTTCCGCAGGTATGATCCAGATGGCCGTGAGTGTCAAAGATCAGAAGAGGCTTGTCCGTGATCTCACGGACCGCTCCCTTCAGATCTCCGTACCCGTATCCAGTGTCAATCAGGGCAGCTTTTTCTGTCCCCTCCACCAGATAGCAGAACACTCCTTCCGGGCTTCCGATCCGGTAATAGCCGTCCATCTTCTCAGTCTTATAATATGCCATGTTTTTTCCCACCTTCTATTCTGCCAGTTTCAAAAGCTCTGAGAAAGTCTGGATCTTCACATCCGCCTTGTCATACCCGAATGCGTCCCCGATGCCGACTGCGGTCATTCCCGCTGCCTTTGCTGCATCGATCCCGGCATAGGCGTCCTCCACTACAATGCAGTTGTCCGGCTTCTCGCCCAGGAACTCTCCTGCCTTGGAGAACACCTCCGGATCCGGCTTGGAATGAGTGATGTTGTTTCCGTCAGAGATGGCATCAAAAGCGTCCAGCAGCTCCACCTTTTCCAGAATGAACTTCGCATTCTTGCTGGATGAGCCTATGGCGAGCTTACATCCTCTCTCATGGAGTTCTTTCAGTGTATTTCTGACTTCATCCGTCACATCCGCAGGTGTCATGGTGGAGAGGAGTTTCCTGTAAGTATTGTTCTTCTCCTCCATCAGTTCCGCTTTTCTCTCAGCAGAAAGAGGCTCTCCTTCATAGCGCTCCAGGATGATCTCAAGGCTCTCCACACGGCTTACTCCCCGGAGACGGTTGTTGATCTTCTCATCAAAATAGATTCCCATCCCGTCCGCCATCTTCTTCCACGCCTGATAGTGGAATTTGTCCGTAAATACGATCACACCGTCGAGGTCAAAAATAAATGCTTTCATGTTCATTCTCCTTTTCCATAAACTTTCATGACTTCTGCTTTTTTGATAAAGATGCTTGCCTTTTTATATCTCACACGGCACAGTTCCGGCGCCTTCGGATCCATCTCCACAAACGGATGGTTCAGCTTGTCTTCGATCACGGCAGTTCCCCCAAACACCGCGTCCACCAATCCGATATAGTCGTCGATATAGCTTTTCGCGATAGGGAATCCGTTGTGGTTGGGCAGAAGCCAGTCGTACTCTGTCCCCAGTTCCTTCATCCTCTGGGAATTGCTCCTTAAATTATCCAGGCGTTCCCGAACATCGTAGGGTGCCTCCGGATTGTTGGAATTATCAAACATCATGACCTGGGCTGACTCCAGATCGTCTCCGCAGAAGAACATCCTCTCCTTCCTGTCGAGGAAGAACAGGCTGCTGTTGCAGTGGGCGGGTTTCGCTTCGATCACTTCGACCTCCCGGTCTCCCAGATCGATCCGGTCTCCGTCTCCCAGCCAGATCTTCTTATAATCCGGATGAGGCAGCTTTTTGAGATCAAAGGGCACTGCCCCCGGCGCTTCCACGGAGGGAGCGTCGATCAGCGCGCCTTCACTCATGTAAACCTCCTCAAACTCCCCGTTTCCCGCCGCATGATCCGGGTGATAATGAGTGTTTGCCACGATAATCGGTTTATCTGTCAGCTTCTCCACAAAAGCCCGCAGATTGCCTGCACCGTAGCCTGTATCCAGGATGAGTGCCTTCTCTTTCCCTTCCAGCAGATACATGTTTTCACTGCCGTTCATAAAATTAATGAACCAGGTGCCCTCTTTTGCCTCCCATGCCGTATAATTTCCAAAGATCATCTCCAGTGATGGCTCTTCCATATCTGATCGTTCCTTTCATTTTCTTTCTGATCCGCTCCGGGCGAATCAGATCACTGCCAGTTTCTCCAGTTCCTCCACTGCTTTCTTAAGCTGTTCCGGGTCAAAGGGAAGGAATCCCAGGTGTGACACCACTTCCAGCGTCTCAAATCCGAATTCCGGATCCCCTGCCTTCGCCATTCCTGCAAGGGGCGGCGCATATTTCGCAAGGATCCCGAGTGCCCTCTCATCCTGCCCGATCCGGCAGAGCGTGGTGTTCCAGCTGTAGGGATGGATATAATCCCTGGTCGGCATATATTCAAAGTCATAGGATCCTGCTTTCAGCGTCTGAACGCCTTTCTCATAGTCCGGCAGTTCCACTTCCGCCGTACATCCGAATGGGATCTCCACATGCACCTTCAGTTTTCCATCCTTACAGATCTCAAAATTGCAGACATATTTTCCGCTGACGGAATCGTAGCTGCACTCGATCTTCGGAAGACGGATATCCGGATGGGGCGCGATCACAGCCTTTTTAAATCCCGGTTCCGCCGGACGGATGCCCGCTGCATAGCCGTACACGAACTCCATGACAGAGCCGTAGGAATAGTGATTCAGCGAATTCATGCCTGTCGGACTGATGGTTCCGTCCGGAAGGACAGAGTTCCATCTCTCCCAGATAGTTGTGGCCCCCAGATTGACACTGTACAGCCAGCTTGGGAATCCCTCCCGGAGCAGAAGGTCGTAAGCCAGTTCATAGAGGCCGGCCTCCGCCAGGACGGTGCACAGAAGCGGAGCCCCAACAAAGCCGCATTTGATCTGGTTCCCGTCCTTTTTCAGCCGTTCCCGGAACTCGCTGACAGTGCGCTCCCGGTCAATATAGATTCCGAACTTCAGTGCAATGACATAGGAAGCCTGAGTACTCATGGCCAACCTTCCATTCGGCGTAAAGTACTCCCGGAGGATCGCGTCCCGGATCCTTTCCTCAAGGTCTGCATAGCGGACGGCATCCTCTGTTTTTCCCAGTTTCTGTGCCGCCTCTTTTACGATCTTCACGGACTGACAGTAATACATGGACGCGATATATGTATCGTCCGTGCTCCCCTTAAAGCTCTCCTGAGTCGGCCCGTCCAGAGCAAGCCAGTCTCCAAAGTGGAATCCGAAATCGAACAGATAATGTCTCTCTCCCCGCTCTCCGTCTTTCCGGTCAATATAGTCCACCCAGTCTTTCATCATGGGATAGCAGTATTCCAGTTCTTCCAGACTTCCGTAATATCTGTAGAGCGTATACGGCAGGAAAGTACCGATGTCTCCCCAGACGCTTCCCGCATCGTCCTTGTGTCCGATGTTGGGCACATAGTTGGGGATGGCGCCGTCCAGGAACTTCTGCTCATCTCTTAAGTCCTTGACAAACTTGTGGAAGAACGCCCGTGTATCCATGTGATAGCTTGCCGTAGGAGAGAACACCTGCGCATCCCCGGTCCAGCCCAGCCGCTCGTTTCTCTGCGGGCAGTCCGTGGGCATATCAAGAAAGTTTGATTTCATCCCCCATACCGTATTCTCATAGAGACGGTTGATCTTCTCATCAGATGTATGGATATATCCGGTGCGCTGAAGGTCTGAATAAAGGACCTTTCCCGTAAAGTCTTCCTTCCTCAGTTCTCCCTCCCATCCGGTCACCTTCACATAGCGGAAACCGTAGAAGGTAAAGTGGGGATGCACGGTTTCCGGGGTACCGTCAGACACATAGACAAGCTGAGATTCTGCCTCACGGTAGTTCCCGTTGTAGAAATTACCGTTCTGGAGAATTTCGCCAAAGTTCAGCGTCACTTTCGCGCCTCTCGGGAGCTGTGACCGGAACTCCATAAATCCGGCAAAGTTCTGTCCCATATCAAGCACAGTCTCTCCGGCAGGCGTATGGATGATCTCTTTTACATCCACTTCTTCCTTCACGATCACCGGAAGGCTCAGACGATCCATGAGATGGGATTTCACCAGGTTCTTTGTTCCCGGATCTTTCTCCGGATCTGCCAGCACTTCCACATCTTTCCAGGGATTCTCTTTCCCGTCCCAGAGGAGACGGTTTAAGATCTCTCCGAAATAGATTCCCGACTCTTCAATATCCGAGCCCCGATACTGCCATGTTCCATCGGTGCAGATACACTCTTCTGTGCCGTCCTTATATTCCAGATAAAGCTCTCCGATAGCCGCCATGCGGTCTCCGTAATTCTCCGACTGCCCTTCCAGTCCGAAGGTTCCCATATACCAGCCCTTACCCAGGAGGAATTCCAGAGTGTTTTCTCCTTCTTTCACATCTGCAGGAAATGTAAACGTCTGGATATTCGTCTCATAATTGTTGATATAAGGCGCCAGATACTCTTCTCCCAGTTTCTTTCCGTTTAAATACGCCTCAAACACGCCCACTCCGGTGGCATAAAGCCTTGCCCGCTTCACCGGACGCTCCGCCCGGAAGGATTTTCTCAGGACAGGATGGAACCGGTCCTCCTTTGCCGGAGAGATCCACTGGGCTTTCCACTCCTCATCCATCTTCCCGGTCTCAAAATATCCGGTCCCGACAGCGGAATCTCCCTTGTCGCCTGTGACATGAACACGGTACCAATAGCTGGTCCTCGGCTTTAATTCTATATCAATGACCGTACCCGTCCGGTCCAGATCCTCTCCTTTCTTTTCCCAGAGGATTTCAGAAAAATCTTCCGAGGAGCTGACCTGGATCTTTGCGTCGGTCTGCTCCCGGCTCTCTGTCTCCTCCACTTTCCAGGAGCAGATCACTTTGTCCAGGGTATATCCCACCGGACCTGTGACGCCATTGATCTTTAACTGTGTTATCTTCATCTGCTTCTTCCTTTCTCATTTCCGTGCATTCTGAAATTTCCCCTGCTGCGCCGGCTCCACTTCCGACATGTGGATTTCTCCGGCATCTGGCAGAGTCTTACGCGTTCTACAACGCCAGGTCAATCTTTCCGCAGAAAGGATCGATGGGAGATTTTCCCTTAAACTCGCTTCTTCCAAGCAGTTTGTCGATCACTGCTCCGATCACATATTCCGAATTACAGTATCCGTTCACAAACGTTTTGACCATCGGTGCGTCCAGAAGATGATAGGGATTTCCTACGCTGACAAACAGGGCCGGAACTTCATGTACCATCCAGGGCATATTGTTTCCCAGTCCGAACATGGTGTGCCAGTTCAGGCGGGATACAGTCTTGTTGGACGCGGTCTCAATGTTCGCCACATAGAATACCAGGTCATATTTGCTCTTGAAGTTTGTCACAGAATCTTCCATGACTTCAAAACCTTCATTCTGATATACCGTCACTTCGAATCCTTCTTTTTCCAGACGATCTTTAAAGGATGCAAGCACTCTCTCGTTTGACGGGAAATCGCCCATGAGTTCCAGAAGGACTCTTCTGTGTTTCTCAGGGCTGATGGGGAGCAGGTTCTGGGTGTCTTTTACCAGAGTCACGCCCTGATCCGCACATTCCTTTGCCCAGGTATCATGCTTCTCGCAATTCAGGATCTCAAGGGCGGAAGCATCCGGCACCAGAGTTCCCTCTTTCTGTTTCTCCGGGAGATGGAGCGCCGCCTTGGTGGCAAGGATTCGTTTTACCGCCTCCTCAAGACGTTCCTCGGAAAGGATTCCTTTTTCGTACCCTTCTGTCATGAACCGGAAATCCTCCTCCATATTCCGGTTGAAGAGGAACATGTCGCATCCGTTCTCAATGCTCAGAGGCACTGCCGTCGCCCTGTCCATAGCGCTGCAGAAGCCTACCATAGGAGTTGCGTCTGTGGTAATCAGACCATTGAATCCCAGCTTCTCACGGAGCAGATGGGTCAGAAGGTTTTTGGAAAGGGTGGCCGGAATGATCCGTTCGCATTTCTTTCCGTCATACTTCTCCTCATACGCAGGCATGGCAATATGCGCCGCCATGACTGTCAGCGTGCCTGCCGCTATCATCTCCTCGTAGATTTTTCCATATGTAGCGTCCCACTCCTCGCAGGATAAAGAATTCACGCTGGTCAGCAGGTGCTGATCCCTCTCATCCACTCCGTCTCCCGGGAAATGTTTCACCGAGGTTGCCACGTCTTCCTCTTTTGCCGCCCGGATGTATGCCTTTCCCATATCGATCACAGTCTGAAGGTCATTTCCGAATGTGCGGACATTTGTGATCGGGTTGTGATAGTTCTGATCCAGATCCACAACCGGAGCAAAGGACCAGTTTACGCCGACCGCTGCCCCCTCGCTGCAGCTGACTTTTCCGAGCTGATATGCCTTCTCCGTATCGCCTGTGGCCGCTACCAGCATCTCCCGTCCGAAATACGTTCCCTCTACAGCGGAGCCGTTTCCGCCGTATTCCAGATTGGACGCAGTCAGAAGCGGGATCTTTGAGTTGTCCTGAAGAACCTTATGCGCCTGGCGCAGTTCCTCGCCAGGTCCCTCTCTGTAGAGCATGCCGCCGATATGGCTGTTATTCACCAGATCTTTCAGTTCCTGCTCGTCCTTCGTGAAAACGATGGGACAGAACAGCTGTCCGATCTTCTCCTCCTTTGTCATGGAAGCGTAAGTGTCCTCCACCCATTTCACCTGTTCATCAGTTAAATAAAACGGATTTTCTTTATACTTGATCATATTTTTCCCTCCTGCTCTTCATCCGCGGTCGCTGCCCCGCCGGCACGGCGCGGACTTTCTCTTACTGTCTATTTTATCGAAACGATGTCAAATACTCCATGTACATTTTTTTTTACAATCCGACTTATTTTTATATCAACAGCCGCGGCCACCATTGCAAAAAGAATCCCTTTGTGCTTTGTTAAGACCTCCAGTACTCCACAGCCTCGTCCAGCCATCCTGCCGCCTCGCTGTCCTCGCCCAGTCCCAGACCGTGCAGTCCGTGCTGTACTGTTTTCAGCTTTGACGGAACGCCCAGCTTCTGAAGTCTCCGATAGATCTCATGTCCGTTTGCCTCGAATGGCACCTGCTCATCCTCCACTGTCTGCCAGATAAAGGTTTTCGGATAGTCCCGGCTCAGATGTTCAACAGGAGTAAAATGTTCTTTCATCTGTTCCCTGTCTCCATCTTCAAACATGATGTTCAGACAGTTCTCCATCTGTTCATCTTCCTGTGCAAACGCCACCAGAGGATAGCACAGCCCCAGCATCTGCGGTTTTGGAAGTCCATACACTTTATAGCCTTCATTATCGGTTCCCAGTTCAGACACAAGATGACCTCCCGCCGAAAATCCGAATGCCGCATATCCTTCCTCCACATGAAACTTTTCTCTCTGATCCAAAATGAATTTTAAGGCTCTGCGCAGATCTTCCCCGGATTTTTCAGCTGCTCCCTTTACACCGGCGCGGTACTGGAGAACAAATGCGGTGACTCCCAGTTCGTTCAGTCTGTCTGCCACAGGGAACGCCTCCACCAGACTTGCCACGCTCATATACGCTCCCCCTGCGCAGACCAGGGCAAAAGGACCTTTCTTCTCAGCCGGGAACCATAAAAGCCCTGTGCGCTCCTTTGTAGGATCTGCCTTTTTCTCCTCCGAGGAATAGATTTCCTGTTTCATCGGTACGTCCGCATCCAGATGAGCCGCAATAGCGTTAAAACCTTTTGCCATTGACCTGGGATTCCATGCGGGTGACACAGCAGATGCAAGCATTTTCAATGTAATCTTTTTCATTTCCTCCGGAGCGGGACCAACCGTATCCTCCTGCCCCTCTACCGGCTGCTGCATGATAAATTTCTCCAGAGCAGCCATTCCCGGATAAGATAAAATTTCTTCAAATGTAGATTCTTCTGTAAACATTTTCTTCCTCCTTTTCGTTTTCCCTGTCTGATTGATTTTCAGCGAGACAGACGAAATATTTTTTGCAGATACTTTTATTTTAGTCATGCTCCTTGACTGTCACAACCACAATCTTGAATTACATTCCCTGTTTTGCTATACTTGTTACAGTTTCCATACACATGACTGCAGCATGATCCTGCTGCAAAACACTATAGAAATCTGAGGTAAAATATGGAATATTACATAACATACGGTGAATTTCAGAGACACATGAAAGAGTACTATCTCAGGACCGGAAACCGGATGCAGTTTCCGGAAATGACAGATTATCTCTACCGGAAAGGACTCCTTCTGGATTCGCCGCCCCACAAACTTCCTGCCGCCGAAATGTTCGGGACGTTAGATAATGAAGAATTTAACAAAGTGATCGACGACATTGTACTGACGGTAGATCCGGAACTTAAGGCATCTTTCAGAGTCGGCGAAAACGCCATTATCCCGCACTCAAGAGATGTCTTTGTGATCCGCCATCCCCGTTACACACGTCCGGCTCCGCATACACACAACTACTTTGAGATCAACTATGTGGCAGATGGGACCTGCACTCTTGTATTTGAAAAGACAACCCGCCAGCTTGGAAAAGGCGAGATCTGTATCATCGCCCCCTCCTCAGAGCACGACCTGGTCATAGATGACGATTCCACAGTCTTCTGCATCATGCTGAGGAAAAGTACTTTTGACATGACGTTTTTCTCTCTTCTGTCGAGAAAAGATCTCCTGTCTTACTTCTTCCGCACAACACTGCAGGACGACGCCCACGCGAATTTCCTGCTGTTCTTTGCGGAGAATACGCAGTGGATCAACGAGATCGTCCACAATGCCATGGGAGAGAGTTACAAGAATGATCCTTACAGCAACTCCTGCTGTATCTCCTGGATCAATCTTTTCTTTTCCAATCTGCTGCGGAACTACAGTAAGACGCTTCAGTTCTACGATTACCAGATGGGTTCGGACTTTTCACTTGTGCTCCAGTACATACAGCACAATTACCAGAACCTGACCCTTTCTTCCCTGGCGGAACTGTTCCACTACAGCGAACCACACCTTTGTACGCTGATCAAGCAGAACACCGGGCATAATTTCACCGGTCTGGTAAAAAGGCTGCGCATGGCGGAGGCAGTGGACTATCTGACCAACACGAACCTGAAGATCAGCGAGATTGCGGAGCGGGTTGGCTACAACTCCGCCGACCATTTCTCCCGGGTATTTCGGAAGACATACAATATGTCTCCCCTGGAATACCGCAAAGAGCACAGCAATACAGAGGAGACTTTTATTCCTTTTGCGACGAACGAAGAGCTTAAGCCTGCTCCCGGATCGAACTAGAACGCAAACTCTGCAAAATCGAGACGTCCTTCTTTCACACGGAAATACAGCGCATGGACTCCTTCTTTTACGGAAATGTCCATGCGTTTTTCTGTCCATTCGGGACTGTCGCACTCCACACTTCCGGCGATACTCCCGTCCGGCGTGTCAATGACAAGTTGAAGGGCGCCTCTGCCCCGTACGGTCACGGCAATTTCTTTTTCCGTCCCTTTCAGTGCAAAATACTTGAATCCTGCCACAGCGCCGTCTCTCATATTGCGGATGAACGGATAAAGTTCTTTCTCTTCCCCTTTCTTCTCTTCCTCTGTAATGTAGGGCATTTCCTCCGGAAGTTCAGGAAGAGCTTCCCCGGGTCCTCCCATAACAACCTGACCGACCTTTGAGCGGTCTCCTTCTGTCAGATGACATGCGATATAAGTCTTCCATTTTCCTTCCGCCGGAAGAGGTCCGGCATTCAGGCCGCAGCTCGTGATTTCAATCTGGGGGATCGTTCCATCAGAAAGGATCTCAACCTGATCCGCGCATCCCTGTCTCGAGAACGCTGTCCCATGAGTATGGCGGTGCCAGAAAATATAATATTTGTCTTCAATCTGTACCAGACCGCCGTGATTATTCCCTGTGTAATTGACAGGGAGCGTATTTCCTTTATATCCGAGATCCCCGTTGGAAACGATCACTCCTTTGTACTCAAACGGTCCTTCCGGAGACTCTGCCATACCGTAGCATAGTTCATTTCCCTGAAGACTGGAATACACAAAATAATAGTGTTCCCCAAAATGCCGTATGCTGGACGCCTCGAAGAACGGATGCGCTTCATATCCTGTCCCTTTTGCCGTATCACAGCCGTTCGCCACACAAACCGGCTCCGTGATAATGGTATGCATATCGTCGGCAAGCTTCACCATCATCGCCCCCGGAATGTCCAGATCCTCCATCCCCGGGAAACGGACCGGCGGGCAGAATCCGTAATACAGATAGTTTCCGTTCTCTTCACAAAGAATAGCCGGGTCAAACCATCTTCCGGTCCTCGGGATGGAGCCGTCCTCTCTCGTGACAAAATCAAGAAATTCATATTTTCCCGCCGGCGTATCACACACCGCCACAGAGATCACATTGACAAAATCCAGCGCGTAGTAAAGATAGAATCTTCCGTCTGGTCCCTGCGCCACATCCGGGGCATAGAGACAGTGAAGATGCCCCTCTGTTCCCAACTCTCCCTCAAACTCCGGAAGATCTTTATCATAGGTCGCACCGTTCAGCGGATCCTGATCCTTCCTGTAGATCACCCCCTCATATCTCCAGTCGCCCGGGTCATCCGCCGGAGCGCTCCAGCACACATAGTCCTCCTCACAGAAGGAAGTTCCATTCCTTCTGTCATGACTTCCGAAAATATACACTCTGTCTCCAAACACATGGGGTTCTCCGTCCGGAACTGTCTCCCAGAAAGGAAGATATGGATTGACTGCTGTTTTCTTCATTTTCTATCTCCTCATATATACGAAAGGCTCCCGGTCTTATACCTGCCGGAAGCCTTCCTTTAGAATCACT
>DWUT01000089.1 GCA_019120615.1 Candidatus Mediterraneibacter norfolkensis | reverse complement strand
AAACAGATCGAGATCCGTCTTACCATGAACGGGGAGAGCGGCCGGGCGAAGAAAATGTCCGGTCAGGAGAAGGGGAAAGAAGCGGGATCAGCCATTCTCCACGATCCCCAGTGGCTGGGGGAGGCAGTGTTCAATCTGCTGGACAACAGCATCAAATATTCCCCGGAAGGCAGTACGATCTATGTGAGTACAGTGAAAAACGAGATGTTTTTCCGGATCGAGGTGAGAGACGAGGGAACCGGGATTGAGGAGGGGGAGGAGAACCTGATCTTCCGGCGCTTCTACAGAGGAAAGCGTGTAAATGGTCAGAATGGGTTTGGACTTGGACTTTATCTTTCCCGGGAGATCGTGCAGAGGCACGGCGGCTTTATGAAGGTGAAGCGTCTGGAACCGGGGCTTTCAGTTGGAATCTATCTGCCAGTGGAGTAATGAACCGATTAATGTACTGATATGCGGAAGTAATGTATGGAAGCAGCAGAAAGCCGCCACGGAAAACAGCCACCACCTCGGCGATGAACGAAACGGGAAACTGTAAGCAGTTTGTAAGTATTCCCTGTTAGACTGGACGTAAGAAAACATCACAGGGGGTATCTTATGGAAGTATTAAGGACAGAAAATTTAAGGAAGATCTATCAGACTCCGTCGGGAGAAGTGCGCGCTCTCGACGGAGTTTCTATTTCGATTGAAGAGGGAGAATTCGTCGCCATCATCGGTTCCTCTGGGAGCGGAAAGACCACTCTTCTGAACATGCTAGGCGGGCTTGATGATCCGACAGAAGGGGACGTCATTGTTCGGGGAAAGCGGTTGGGCGGAATGAAAGGAGAGGAACTGACTGTGTTCCGCAGGAGAAACATCGGGTTTGTGTTTCAGAACTATAATCTGATGCCAATCTTAAGCGTAAAGGAGAATATCACTCTTCCTCTGAAGCTGGACGGGATGGGGATAGACAAGGCGTTTCTGAACCGGATCGTAGACAACCTGGGGCTCAGAGAAAAACTGAGTGACCTGCCGGAAATGCTCTCCGGCGGACAGCAGCAGAGAGTAGCCATCGCCAGAGCACTCAGCACCAAGCCTGCGGTCATCCTCGCGGACGAGTCCACCGGCAATGTGGATTCTGTGACCGGGACGGAAGTGGTGGGACTCCTCAGATCCAGCGCCGCTGCCTTTAACCAGACTATCGTCGTAGTGACTCATAATGAGGAAATCGCACAGATGGCGGACCGGATGATCCGGATCGAGGACGGAAAGGTGAGGTGAACGGCATGAGGAATAACAACAGAGAAGTCATCCGCATGCTGGCGCGGGAGAGCTGCCGGGCAAATCGGAGCAGAAATCGGATCCTGACCACTGCCGTTGCGTTTACGGTGATGATGCTGTTCTGCGTGTTCAGCCTCGCCATCGGGAAGATCGCGACGGACTGTCTGCTGTATACACGGAATGCCGGCACAGCGGCATACACCATGCTGGAGTGGGCAAGTGAGGCTCAGAAGGAAGAAATCGACGCTCTTCCTTATATCAGGGACACCGGTTTTGACGTGGTATTCGGATATACGGAAGAGTACAGTTGTGAGGTGATGGATGAGACGACGTGGGAGATCATGCAGAAACCCGCCTACTCGGATATCCACGGAACATACCCTGAAGAGAAAGATGAGATCATGCTGTCCATGCGTGCGCTGAACGGCATGGGGATCACCGAACCGGAGGTGGGGATGGAGATCCGTGACCGGATCCGGCTTACAGACGGAAATGAGACAGAGGGCGTCTTCCGGCTGTCCGGATTTTATACAGAATATATGGATCCCACGATCACAGTCCCTGCTGGATATTTTTCGAAGGAGTTTTATGATACTCTGGATGTGGATACGGACCAGTCGACAATCCTGCTGATCCGGCAGGATGACGGGATCACAGACGAGGATATCATGCAGCGGCTGTATACTGACGTCACCATGCGTGATGACAGTCAGCAGTTCCTCGGCGGAAATTCATTAACATGGCAGGCAGTGTATGACATGACGGGAGGTTTTGGGACGGCGGCGTTCCTTGCCCTGCTCATACTGGCAGGCGCGGGAATGCTGCTCTACAATGTGATGCATATCTCCATCAGCCGGGATATCAGACAGTACGGGCTCTTAAAAACCATGGGTGCGACGAAGGCGCAGCTTGAGCGGATCGTATTCCGGCAGACAGCTTATACGGTATTATGGGGCTGCCTGGCAGGTGCCGCTGTGGGGAGCATTATTACAGTGACTGTGATTCCCGGACTGCTTTCCGGAATGTATCTCCACGGGCTGGGAGATGCGTCGGCGATGATCGCGTTCCGCCCCTGGCTGCTCCTGTCGGCGGTCTGCTTCGGCGCGGCGGTCACTTTCGTCAGCGAGGCGCTGGCGGTAAACCGGGCGGCGGGAATGTCCCCGGTAGAGGCAGTGAAGTATACCGGGCAGACTGTCCGTCATGTACGCAGGACGATGGGAAAGAAATCCAGCGGAAAGTCTGGGGAGGAAGGGAAGAGATCCTCAGGACAGAAAAATCGCAGGCAGAAAATTCAGGAAAAAGGGATCGAAGATGACAGAGGCGGGATCGCCCTGATGGCGTGGAGAAACCTGTTCCGGGTCAGGAAACGTTTCCTCGTCACAGTAGTTTCCCTCCTGCTGGGGATCACAGTCTCTCTGGGGGCGGTGGTATTGGCCCGGGGAACCGATGAGACGAACCGGATCAACTACGAGAGACCGGACTTCAGCGTTGAGGTGATGATGAACGCCATGTCGGTGGACGCGTATCATTCTGACCAGATCTTTTTTCCGCAGGAGATTCAGGATCAGATCCTGAATCTGAGAGGAGTTACCGGAAGCCGGATCGCAAGAGGCGGATATGGGAGGATCTCTCTGGATGAAGAGGCAATACAGGTTTTTGTGGGAACTGCCGGGAGTGAGACAGAGACAAGTCCTTTTGTGGTACAGGTCGTGAGCGATGAGTGGCTGGCGCAGCTCGAAGCGTTTGCAGAGGAAGAAAAACTTGATCTGGATGTGGAGAGCGTGAGAAAAGGAGAAGGGCTGATCTTTCTGCACTACCGTGCCCTGTCACAGATCGAGGAGGAGAAAGGCAGGGAGGATATCGGAAAGGAAATGACCCTTACAGACCTGGATGGAAACGGGGCGCAGACGATGCGGTTCGCGGGATATCTGGACTGTCTGAAGAGCGGACTTCCGGATCTGAACAATACGGCGATCGGATCAGGTATTATCTATTTCCTCGCAGGGGAGGAGGGCTTTCAGAAGCTGGGGCTGACAGAGCAGACCTTTGAGATCGAGCTGGAAGCAGATCCTGAGTATGAACCCGCGCTGAAAGCGACACTGACAAGGATTACAGGAGATTACAACCGGTCTCATGATCTGATCAGCGAGAGCAGCAATGAAGTGAAGCTGGGAAGTCTGAACATGTATGCAAAATCGGACGAACTGGAAGCGAGAAGAGAGTATATCTCTTCCAGCCGGACCGCCATGGGTGCTCTCTGTATCCTTCTGATCCTGATGGGACTGGTCAACTATGTGAATGTCACACTGACCGGGCTTGCCATGCGCAGAAAGGAGTTTGCCGTGCTGGAGAGCATCGGGATGACCAGGCGGCAGCTTAAGCGGATGCTTCTCCTGGAAGGTGTGTTTTACAGCCTGATCGTCACCGCACTCCTGCTGACCGCCGGAACCGGAGCCCTGTATGAGTTTGGCGCGGTCATGGACAAAAAGATCGTCTATTTCGTATTCCGGTATCCGGCGGCGGAAACAGCGGCATGTATCGCACTTCTGTTTGTGATCTGTACTGCGGTGCCGCTGATCCTGTTTTGGAGGACAGAGCGGGAGAGCGTGGTGGAGCGGCTGAAGACCAATGTGACCTGATGATGACACTCTCGCAGGAAGATTGCTGAAACAGGTTTAAGATAATTATTTCTTATCCTTTATTTTGCAGATGATCTGCGTCATGGTCCCCATAGGGCAGTAAACGCACCAGCTGCGGGGCTTGAACAGTACCATGGTGATCAGACCAAGCACCGTGGAGGTAAGCATTATGCTGTAAAAACCGAAAGCAAACTGAGCTGCGCCAGGATGGAACAAAGTGCCGTGGTAAGCCCAATGCCACGGTACTTTAAAGGTCCACAAAAGCGTTACGACCTCCTTCAGGTCCCGGGCTCCCGAAAATACCAGATAAGTATTCCAGAGCATCAGAAAGAACATTGCGAAAAAGAAGATTAAAAACCCATACCGGAACCATTTGCTTTTCATCCACTTTGGAATATCTGTTTTGCGGGAAAGCCCGAAGGTGCCGCCCAGCAGTCCAAACAACTGGCCTCTTCCGCAGTAGCGGTTACAATATCCCTTTGTGCCCTTTATCAGTGAGATGAGCAAAGGAACAAAAAAGCAGATCAGGCCGAGCCATGCAAACATAATATTGAAAAAGCCTAAAATCAGATAAGTGAGAGAAAGAATCCATAAGTAATCATACCATTGCTTTTTCATGTTCCACCTCCCGGACCGTAATCACACTTGCCGGACATTCTTTGGCACATTTTCCGCATCCGACGCATTTTCCCATATCCACCTGAGCCATGATCCCACTGATGATTCGGATCGCTTCCAGGGGACAGACTTTTACGCAGCAGCCGCAGGCTACACAGTCTGCCTGCTCCACAAAAGCTTTCCGTTTTTTTCGAATTGAAGCCATGATGATTTTCCTCCGATTGATTGATATTACCGGACAATTATACATCTGGAATCCATTCTTTTCTGTGATGAAATCACAAAACAGCCAACGGATTGTTTGAGGACAGAGGAATGCCCTGTGAAAAGGGAATTAAAGAAAACGGCTGGAAACAATGTGGATCACGATGAGCACACAGAAAAGGACAGCAAAGATCCTGTGAAGCCTCAGCCATG
>DWUT01000088.1 GCA_019120615.1 Candidatus Mediterraneibacter norfolkensis | reverse complement strand
GCTGCGGCGAGAACTACCGCAGGCAGCGTTCACGGCACAAAGATGGCAGCTTTGATTCCGTATGGCGATGTGCGTCAGGCGGAAAATGCCAAAGCCCCAGCATCAAGGAAGATGCCCTCAAAAACCTCTGTGCGGACGCTATGGGTCTGGAGGAATTTAGTGAGACGGTTTTCCGTGAGCAGATTGTCTGCATTCACATCACGGCTCCATATCAGCTTTCCATCCGCTTCTTTGACGGGCATACCTTCGAGACGGCATGGGAAAACAAGCGGAAGATGCCCCGGCATACAGAGGAGCGAAAACAGCATATGCGAGAAGTAATGATACAGAGATGGAGGGAAAAACGTGGCGAAAGTAACGACAATACCGGCGACGATAAGCCGATTCACGGCAACGCCGATTAATGAAAAGAAAAAGCGCCGCACCGCCGCCTACGCCCGTGTTTCCACGGACAGCGAGGAGCAGCTCACCAGCTACAGCGCCCAGGTGGACTATTACACCAACTATATCAAAAGCCGGGACGATTGGGAGTTTGTTTCCGTGTATACGGACGAGGGCATAACGGGTACGAATACCAAGCACCGCGAGGGATTCAAACGCATGGTGGCGGATGCACTGGCTGGCAAGATAGACCTCATCGTCACCAAATCGGTCAGCCGCTTTGCCCGAAATACGGTAGACAGCCTGACCACGGTGCGCCAGCTCAAGGAAAAAGGCGTGGAGATCTATTTTGAGAAAGAAAACATCTGGACCTTGGACAGCAAGGGCGAACTGCTCATCACCATCATGTCCTCACTGGCGCAGGAGGAAAGCCGCAGCATTTCAGAGAACTGTACCTGGGGACAGAGAAAACGGTTTGCTGACGGGAAGGTCACCGTGCCATTCAAACGGTTTCTCGGCTATGATCGGGGACCCGATGGCAATCTGGTTTTGAATAAGGACGAAGCGGTTATCATCCGCCGCATTTACAGTATGTTCCTGCAAGGCATGACGCCGCACGGCATTGCCGCCAGGCTAACCGCTGACGGCATTAAATCGCCGGGCGGCAAGGATAAATGGAACGCCGGAGCGGTTCGGAGTATCCTCACTAACGAAAAATATAAGGGTGATGCACTTCTTCAGAAAAGCTATACGGTTGATTTCCTCACCAAAAAGAAAAAGGTCAACGAGGGCGAAATTCCGCAGTATTATGTGGAGGGCAACCACGAAGCCATCATTTCCCCAGAGGTATTCGAGATGGTTCAGCAGGAAATGGAACGGCGCAGCAAGCGCGGTAGACGAAGCGGTGTCCACCTTTTCTCCGGCAAAATTCGCTGTGGCGAATGCGGAAGCTGGTACGGCTCCAAAACCTGGCACTCCAATGATAAGTACAAAAAGATCATCTGGCAGTGCAATCACAAATTTGATGGCGACCACAAATGCACCACACCACACCTTACAAATGAAGATATCCACCGCTACTTTATTTCGGCAGTCAACCAGCTTCTTGCCCAGAAGGATACCATCATCGCATCCTTGACCGGCGGCTTGGCCCTTGCCTTTGACCTCACGCCTCTGCAAGCCCAAGAAACTGCACTGATTGAGGAAGTACAGATGCTTGCCGATGCGGTTGAAAAGTGCATCTACGAAAATGCTCATGTGGCCCTTGACCAGACAGAATACCAGAAACGCTATGACGGACTGGTCCACCGCTACGATGAAGCTAAAGTCAAACTGGGTGCCATCACCGAGCAGATCGCCGATAAAAAGGCACGGAGAGGCACTATTGAGGAGTTCCTCAAGGTTCTCCGGGAGCAGGACGGACTGGTCACCGATTTTCAAACAAACCTCTGGTGCGGACTGGTGGATTTTATGACCGTCTACTCCGCAGACGATGTGCGGATCACCTTCAAAAACGGTGCGGAAATAAAGGCATAAGCACCTACGCAAAAACACCTCGCAACGAGAGCATCATTCTCCAGCTGCGAGGTGTCTTTTGCTATTGATTAGTCATCCCAAAACATTCTGCTGGGAAGAAAATAGGTTTCAAATTTCCTGGAAAGTCCTAGAATTCCAAATACATCTTTAAGTCTTTTTTTATCGTCTTCACTATAATAATAAATAATCCATTTTGATGTTGGCTTTATTTCTTCAGCAATTCGCAAGAGATAAGGAGTGTCTACATTCCCAAACGACAAACCTATGGATACTACTTGCTCTATATCTTTTAGACTTGAAAAAAACGATTCATTTCTCGATATAATTGCATCCGTGTCTTTATATAATGACGAGCAAAATTTTGCTATCGCGGAGCATATACTTTCTTCCCATTCTACGAACTCTTCACTTGCACACTGTGCTCTTCGTTTGTAATAATCTATAATAAATTTATTTCCATGCCCCATGATGGGTGGTATTGCAGAGCATGATGGTACTCCTCCATGCAAGTGAAGAACTGTTTTTACCCCATATACCCGCTCTAGGACATCTGTATAATTAAAATTAATGAAAATATCAGAACAATTTCCTATGAAACTCTTTTTAATGGGGCACACACCTGATGTATCTATAGACTCTAACCACTCAAGTACATATTTCTGTAAATCTGAAGAAAACCCATACTGTTCCTTCCAGTGAAGATCCAGAGTATATTTTATACCTTCTTCTGGCATTTGCTCTGCAAGGGAACTTGCCATATCGTGCATTCCTTCTACATCTGGGTTACCCATTTCTTCCTCAAATGTTTGCCATAAATCTTTTAGCACTGATTTTTTCCATCTTTCTTGTGCCGCTTCAGTGTACCAAGGCTCTGTATCATCTAAAGGCTGAATGTTATACATAGCCTCAAAATCCGTTAGAAATGACTCATGATGCGTTTCTAAGAAACTTCTGAACTCAGAATATGGAGTTCTAATACCATGCTGTATGTCGAAACCGTTTCCTACCAAATACAATGTTTTCATGTTATTCCTCCTATTTGAACGGCAATATAAAAATAGCCGGGATGCCCCGGTCTGTCAACACACCCCAAGAGCAGATTTTACACCGCAAGGGCACACTTTTTAATTTTACCCATACCTTGTATCAAACTCGGTATGATTATTTCGAGAAATGTTGCGCTGCTGTCATGCCACAGTTCTTCCGGCAGCATATCCAGCATCCGGTTTGC
>DWUT01000087.1 GCA_019120615.1 Candidatus Mediterraneibacter norfolkensis | reverse complement strand
TCTGGTATTTTTACTGCGAAAAGTTTTTATTCTTCAGAGTTGGACATATATCAAAAGTTTTGAATCAGAATACAAAAAGATGAATGACAGGAGGAGATACATATGCTATACACCAATATGGGAAAAACAGGACTGAGAGTCAGCAGACTCTGCCTTGGAACTATGAATTTCGGAAAGAAACTGGAAGAGAGTGAGTCGGACAGGATCATGGACGCAGCACTTGACGCCGGAATCAATATGTTTGATACAGCGGATGAATACGGGGCTTATCCCGGGCAGTGCGAGGAGATCGTAGGACGCTGGCTCTCAAGGGAAGGGCACCGGCAGCGGGTGATCGTATCATCAAAAGTTTTTAACCCTGTAAACAGGATTTATGGAGTAAATGATGAACCGGGGCTTTCCTGCTACCGGATCCAGAGATATCTTGAAGAAACTCTGACAAGGCTTAAAAGTGATCACCTGGATATATATTATATGCATCATGTAGATGAAAAATGCACCTGGACGGAACTGTGGGACGGTTTTGAAAGAGCATATTTACAGGGGAAGATCGATTATATCGGGGCAAATAATTTTGCGGCATGGCAGATGGTTCAGGGGCAGATGGAGTCGGACAGGAGAAATTTCCTTGGTATTTCCGTAATACAGCACAGATACAATCTGCTCAGCAGATATGCTGAACTGGAAGTCCTGCCCGCTGCGCAGAAATTCCAGATCTCGGTGATCCCCTGGGCTCCCGTGGAACTGGGGCTGCTCTGCAGGAATGCTCTGAATGCGTCGGAAGAAATGATCCATTTCCATGATATGGATCTGAAAATGAGGGACAGGGAACGGGAAAAACTGGTGCAGTATTCCAGATTATGCGAAGAACTGGGGGAGGCGGAGGAGTCAGTGGCACTGGCATGGCTCCTGGCTAATCCGGCCGTGACATCGCTTAATATACTGCCTCACTCAGTGGAACATTTAAATCTCCTTCTGAGAGGGATCGAGATCCGACTTTCAGAGGATGTGCTGAAAAAACTGGATGAGATATTCCCGGGATTCAAGCCGGCGCCTTACCATTACGCATGGTAGGGCAACAGACAGCGAACGGCTTTGCCGTGAACTGCCTGTGGTATCGCGGGGGATAGGGGAAGGGAATCGCCCCCTATCCGATTGTGGAAAAGGAGGAAAAGGACATGCCGTTTTACGATGTACGGGTATCACGCAAGCTTGATACGGAGCTGAAGAAAATTCTGGCGGATGAATTTGGGAAAGCAATCGAGCTGCTTCCGGGTAAAAAATACCATGGGACAGAAGTCGAGATCAGAGATGGGAGCTACGTCCGGATGCTCTCGCATCCGCAGGAGGAAAGCGCATATATTGAACTTAAAATTTTCGGGCACTATGAACAGGAACAGTATGATGTACTTAGCAGAGAAATTTTCCGGATCATGCAGGAGCGTATCAGGATAAAGCCGGAAAATATTTATATCGTATATAGTGAACTTCTGTATTGGGGAGTTGCACGGGAGATAATGTAATTGAAAAATCCGGTATTTTTAAGCGTTTAAAAAAGCTTTAAAAATACCGGATTATTTTTTCATTTTCGTTGACTTACATCAACCCCAGTCCCTTCACCACGATCATGATGAAGTCCTGTACATTGGTCACGATCGTTGTCGCGGAAAGGCTTCCGCGGTCCAACAGCTTGTTGACCACGAACTCATCCGCATCCACCGTATAGAGGAAGACCGGACGGACGGTCCCGTCGTCCATTACGCGGTAGGACGGAGTCATATTTCCTGTTGCGATGGTGTGGAGCATGGTGGCGAGGCAGACTACGGTGGTCGCCTTATTCACCATATTCCGCATGGCGGTCTGACCGTCATAGGCGTTGCCGATCACTTCCGGCAGGGGACCGTCGTCACGGATTGAACCGGTGAGCACGAAGGGGACATCGTTCTTCACGCAGCTGTACATGATCCCGTTGTCGATGTTGTAATCGTCGATGAACTGAGCGATAGAACCGCTCCGTCTCACACGGTTGATCACATCCAGGTGATTGTAGTGCCCGTTTGGCTGGGACTTCTGTGTGTAGATGTCCTGACCCAGTGCGGTGTGGAACATGGCGCCTTCCAGATCGTGGGTGGCAAGGGCGTTTCCCGCCATGAGTCCGTCCACGTAGCCGTTCTCCACCATTGCCTGCATTGCGCGTCTGGCATCAGCGTCAAAGGAGAACGCAGGCCCCATGACCCAGAGGATGCTGCCGTGCTCCTTCTCATATTTCAGGAGTTCGAAGAGACGGTCGTAATCTCTGGCGTAGGAAGTCTCACGGCTCCGGCCCTGACGGAAGACGAACTGGTCGTCGTTCTCGTCGTGGGCGTTTCCGAAGCCGGTACTATGTAGATAGATCCCCTCATCAGCATTCTCCGTGCGGCCGATGATCACCTTGTCGCCCAGTTCCAGATTACGGTTCTCCACGACCCGGAGTTTCCCGTCCTCTCCCAGCACTACGCTGGAGTCCATACGGCTCTCTTCAGCCAGGAGCCATTTCCCGTTGATCTTGAAATATTCCGGGTACATGGATGTGCTGTGATAGTTCTCGGGGGCTACTCCCTTGATGGTCACTTCCTCCCAGGAAGCGTCGGGCGCTTCGGTAAATTTCGGCTGTGTAAAATCTGGTTCTCTGTACTTGGGTAAATGAAACATAAGGTACCTCTTTCGTCTTTTTCAGTAGTATTTTCAGTATTTTCGGACTGCGGGCTCCCGGCGGTCACTCTTCTTTCTGATAAACAAGTTCACCGTCTATGTAGGTACGGAGGACACAGATCCTATCAATGTCTTCCGGATCCGTTTCGAGGATGTCCTCGCTCAATACTGCAAAGTCGGCCCGGTATCCCGGCGCGAGCATGCCCATGTCATGAAATCCGGCGATCTGTGCGGATTCTCTTGTGTAGAGTTTCAGCGCTGTCTCGATATCGATGGCCTGATCAGCGCCGCAGTCTGCGTCCAGATAGGACTTTCGCGTGACGGCGAGTTTTAATCCCGGGAAGGGATCTGACGGGACTGCCCAGAAAGTTGCCGGGGCGTCCGTGGAAAATCCGGTCTTTACTCCTTTTTCCAGCATATGCCGGAAGGGGTAGCACTTCTTCAGCCGCTCGCTCCCCAGGTTTTTCAGATAGCTGGCGCTCTCCGCATAGGGGAAGATGGGCTGAGTGATAAACGCGATGCCGGAGGCAGCGGCCCGGTCCAGGCTTTCCTCCTTCGGCTCTGTAACGTGTTCGATACGGACATAGGGCGTTCCGTCCTCCATCCAGTTCTTTTCACCGGCAGCCCGGTCCACCATCCGGGCGATGGTCCGGGATCCCATGGCGTGCATGGAGAGTTGGCAGTGATGATCTTTACAGAATGCAATGGCGGACTCGATCAGTTCATCGCTGCAGGTGGAGATGCCGTATTCGTCGTCAGAACCGTAATAGGGCTCGTCCATCCATGCGGTCCTTCCGGAGATGCTGCCGTCCCCGATCAGCTTTAAGCCGGCTGCGAAGATCTGCCGGTTTTTATCCATCCGTTCTTCCGGGATATCAAATGTCTTGTCGTCCGCGAAGAAATCCCACATATAGTAGACGCCCACTCTCTGACGGAACCCTTTCTCCGCGACCTTCTCGTAGATCGGGATATTGTCGCTGGAATCAAGGTTCCCCATGTCGCAGATGGCGGTGATACCCTGGGAAGTCAGAAGATTTCCCAGATCGAGAAGGTTCTGGACTTTCTGTTCCTCCGGTACGGCGGGGATCAGCCCGGACATCAGGTTTCTTGCATTTTCTTTTAAAACACCGGTGGGTTCTCCGGTTTCATCCCGCTCGATCTCGCCTCCCGGCGGATCCGGTGTGTTCCGATCAATGCCGGCCATCTCAAGGGCGCGGCTGTTGACGCAGCGGATATGGGCGCAGGTGCGCATGAGACATACCGGAGCGTTGCAGCAGCCCCGGTCCAGGTCGTGACGGTTCGGCGAGCGTTTCTCGAGAAGGGACTGCTCGTCGTAGCCCCAGCCCTCTACCCACCTGTCAGGTCCCTGGGCTTCCCGGCGCTCTCTGATCGCCTGCACCAGGTCCTCGATGGAGTTGACTGCCGGCGGCATAATCGTGATCTGTTTGCTGAAATCCGCCAGCATGACAGGGTGCATATGCGCGTCCACAAAGCCGGGGATCACTCGCCGTCCGTTCAGGTCGACGACGGTCCCTTTCGTTTCGGGAAGGTCCTCCTGTTTCCCGACCCAGCGGATCCGTCCGCCGGATACGATCATGCTGTCAGCATAGGGATTCTGGTCGTCGGCAGTGAAGATCCTGCCGTTAATATAGATAGAAGTATCAGAATTATTCATGGTTAACACACTCCTTCAGCAATTATCATAACAGAAGAACAGAAACTTTTAAAGAAATTGCGCTGCATTTTAAAGAGGAGATTGACAAAAATTATCCGGAGAGTGGGAAAAGACAGAAAAATAGTGAAAAAATAGTGTAATTTTAGTGGGAAATTGTTGGGCAAATTCTCACGAAAAGGTTGCATAAATGCGTGAAAAATGGTAGCATAAGCATAATTATACAATTCAAATTATATTTATAAATTATCCTGAGACAGCGCACAAAGAGGTGGCAAGATAAATAAACGGTTCGAGAGTTCCGCGGGAGGAACTCTCTTTCTTTTTTGAGAGATAAGCCCGGCACGTAGCACCATTTGCCGGGCAACGGCAAGCGTCGGGTCTGCCTTAGGAGGGACAGGAGAGGATAGATCATGAGCATTTCAGCGTCAGAGATCAGAGAAAGGGCAGAGAAGATCCGCGGGCAGATCACAGAGGACCGGAGGCGGCTCCACCAGATCCCGGAAATCGGGATGGATCTTCCGGAAACCAGCGCATATATCAGAAAGCGGCTGGACGAGATGGGGATCCCGTGGAAGGACTGCGGAGGAGAACTTCCGAAAAAAGTGACAAAAGATTTTATGGAGGCGGGATTCCCGCGGATGGAGCGGGCGATCGGCGTGACCGCCGTCATCGGAAAGGGAAGCCCGTGTATTCTGCTCCGGGCTGATATGGATGCCCTTCCGATCCGGGAGGAAAGCGATCTCGAGTTTAAGTCCTGCAACGGATACGGACATATGTGCGGGCACGACAGCCACGCAGCCATGCTGCTTGGCGCGGCGCAGATCTTAAAGGACATGGAAGACTCCCTGAAAGGGAGCGTCAAGCTGGTGTTCCAGCCGGGGGAGGAAACCGGCGCAGGCGCCAGAGTGCTGGTGGAGAATGGTCTTCTTGAAAATCCGAAAGTGGACGCGGCTTTCGGCCTCCATGTGCAGCCGGTCACTGAGACCGGGGAAGCCGGATATTCTGTAGGCGTGAATTCCTCGTCGCTTGATACCTTCATCCTGAAGATCAAAGGGAGAGGCGGACACAGCTCGCAGCCGCAGCTCTGTGTGGATCCTCTCATGATCATGAACCAGGTATATCAGGCGGTGAACCTGTTAGTCACAAGGGAGGCGGATCCGGCGGCTATGGTGGCGCTCACCTGCGGCGTGGCAAAAGGCGGGACCGCGGTGAACATCATTCCGGATGAAGCGGAACTCCATATCGGGGTCAGGACCCAGGATGTGGAAGCCGCAGAACATCTGACAAAGCGGATCCCGGAAGTGATCGATCACTATGTCAAGGCATGGAACGGGGAGTATGAAATGACTGTGTTCCATACGCCGTGTACATACAGTAACGGGGATCTCTGCAGGGAAATGGTCCCATATATGGAAGAGGTGCTGGGGAAGGATATGGTCCATCAGATCCCGCCCATGTCGGGGACGGAGGATTTCGGATACATCACGAAGGAAGTCCCGGGGATGTTCGTGTTCCTCGGAGCTGGAAAGCCCGGAAACGCTCCGCTCCACAACGCGCGCATGGTCCTGGACGAGGACGCACTCCCGCTGGGCGCGGCGCTCCACGCATATTCCGCGGTATCCTGGCTGGAAGCGCATTCGGATAAATAAGGAGCGGTCATAGCCGGTCTGTTAAGACGTCAGAAAAACCAGGCAGGAAGAGAGTGCTGCCGGGTAAAGGAGAGAAACAAAATGAGCAAGAAGGAAACAAAGAAAAGCGGCTTTCATATGCCGCACGTATTTATCATACTGCTGCTGATCATGCTTTTCGTGGTCATCCTGTCCTACGTGATCCCCAGCGGAAACTATGAGAGGATCACGGACGAGGCCACAGGCATCTCAGCAGTCGATCCGGAGACTTTCCAGTATGTGGAAAATGAGAATCCGATCACATTTATGGATTATTTTGAGGCGATATACAATGGGTTCGTTAACGGGGCCACGATCATGGGAACCCTGTTCATCAGCTCAGGAATGATCTACCTGCTTGAGGTCAGCGGCGCTTTCGGCGCGGGGATCAATGCCATCCTGAAACGGACGAAAGGAAAAGAGTTCTCCGTGGTCTGCATCTTCTATACGGTCTTCGTGATCTTCGGAGTGCTGGGATACGGCGAGGCTGCATACCCCTTCTATCCGCTGGCGGTGAGCATCGGATTCGCCCTTGGATATGACAGGATGGTGGGAACCGGACTGGCGATCGTCGGGAGTACGGTGGGCTTTACCTCCGGTCTGATGAATATGTTTACAACAGGAGTTTCCCAGCAGATCGTAGGTCTGCCGATGTTTTCCGGGATCGGTTTCCGCGCGGTAGGACTGGTGGTATTTTATGTGATAGGGCTGATCGGACTTTATACATACTGCCGGAAGATCAAAAAGGATCCCTCAAGAAGTATCGTAAAAGAGGAGTATATGAACCAGAAGTCTGAGGACAGGACAGAGCATATGGAGGAGATGACGTTAAGGAGAGTGCTGGGGCTTCTCGCCTTCCTCGTGGTCATTGTGATCCAGGGATACGGATGCATCCGTCTGGGATGGTCTTTCGCGCAGATCGCGGCGCTCTATGTGATCTTTGGCATCGTTCTCTCTGTCATTTTCCGGTTCGGTCCCAGCGAGGCCTGTCAGCTGTTCTGCCAGGGCGCGGTCCGGGTGTTCGCGGCGGCGTTCGCCGTTGGAATGGCACAGTCGGTAGTGGTGCTGATGAACCAGGCGTGCATCATGGACACGATCGTACACGGGATGGCCTCCCTTCTGGAGAACCGGAGCGCGCTGCTTGCTCTGCTGATCATCTTTGTGTTCGTGACTCTGTTCAACTTCCTTGTGGTATCGGGAAGCGGGAAGGCGGTCATCATCATGCCGATCCTTCAGCCGCTGGGTAAGATCCTGAACATCAACCAGCAGGTACTGGTGCTGACCTATCAGTACGGGGACGGCATCACCAACAGCTTCTGGCCTGGAAGCTCTCTGGTACAGCTCTCCATGTGCGGCGTGGATTACGGCGCGTGGATCAAATTCTGCTGGAAGATCTATCTGTCCTTTGTGGTCAGCGCGTTTATCCTCATCATGATCGCACACGGGATCGGATACGGACCGTTCTGATCCGGGAAGGATCTGAAAATAAGGCCTGTGAGGCCTGAATTCACAGGGGCCTGACTCTCTGTAAAGGGGTCAGGCCCCTTTTGGGCGGTGAGCCCGGAAAGCAGAAAAATCACATTTCCTCCAAAATAGCATATATTACAGATATAACGTCTGCCCGGGAGTGAAGAGACATGAACCAGAAACTGCCCTATTATATGGTATATCCGATGCCGCTCGCGTTCGACGACGAGAGGATCGAGAGAATGGACTTTGAGTATATGAAGAGCCTGTATCCAGACATTCCGAAACGGATCCTTCCGTATATCGAGGAGGAATGCGACCGGATGGAATATGAGAACAGCATGGTGTACGACGAGTATCCGGATAAGCTTCAGCTTCGCCTGATGTGCGGAAGAGCATGCCGGAATATAGAAAAGAATGAAAAAGATATCTATGAGGAAGACATGGATAAACTGCGAGATCTGGTGGAAGTGATGCTCTATCAGGAGCTGTATAAGCGCAGGTGCGATAACAGACGGAGACGCAGGAGAATTTACTAATCGGAAAATTTGTGCTATACTCTGACTGTTTGTTGAAAATATGCCTGAATTCGGGCGCCCAGGTTACTGAGAATGATCTTGCCAGAAAAGGATGGAATACATATGAAAAATAATCTGATCTTTATCGGGATGCCGGCCGTCGGGAAAAGCACGGTCGGCATCGTGGTTGCCAAACGTCTTGGAAAACGCTTCATAGATACCGATCTTCTGATCCAGGAGCAGGAGAAAAAACTGCTCAGAGAGATCATCGCGGAGGTGGGAGATGACGGTTTCCTGAAGATAGAAAACCAGGTCAACCGGGATGTGAAGGCGGAAAATTCTGTCATCTCACCCGGCGGAAGTGTGATTTACTGCGAGGAAGCGATGAAGCACTACAAAGAGATCGGGACTGTGGTATATTTGAAGGCATCTTATCAGACAATAAAACGGAGGATCCGAAATCCCCAGAAAAGAGGCGTTGTTCTCAGAGAGGGACAGACTCTGCGGGATCTTTATAATGAACGTGTGCCGTTTTTTGAAAAATATGCAGATATCACTGTGTGCGAGGACGGATGCAGGATTGAAGAGACTATAGAAAATGTATTGAATGCGGTCCGTAAATACAATAAAAATGCACAAAAAGCCGGGAAAAAGACGGATGGGAAAAGGCTCCGCACAAAAAAATAATTTTACAATCCGTGTTTTTGTGTTATAATGAGCCAGAATACGGGTGCATATGACTGTCTGGAAAACAGCCGGTCACGTATGAACAGGAACAATGAGTTTGATCTACTGGGGAGTTGCGATAATAAAATCGGATAGTCGAGGTGCAAAATGGAGCAATATATCATTAAAGGTGGAAATCCGCTTGTAGGGGAAGTGGAGATCGGCGGAGCGAAAAACGCGGCTCTGGCGATCCTGGCAGCAGCGATAATGACGGATGAGACGGTACTGATAGACAACCTGCCGGATGTAAACGATGTAAATGTCATGCTGGAGGCGATCAGCGGGATTGGCGCGAGGGTGCAGCGTATAGACAGGCATACGGTGAAGATCAACGGCAGTACGATCGGCGATTTTAATATTGAGTATGACTATATCAAGAAAATAAGGGCGTCCTATTATCTTCTGGGGGCGCTTCTTGGGAAATACAGGAAAGCGGAGGTGGCTCTCCCGGGAGGATGTAACATCGGCAGCAGGCCCATTGACCAGCATCTGAAAGGATTTCGGGCGCTGGGCGCGGATGTGGATATCGAGCACGGAAAAATTGTGGCGGAGGCGGAAGTTCTTCACGGAACACACCTCTATTTTGATGTTGTGACTGTCGGAGCAACCATCAATGTGATGATGGCGGCGGCAATGGCTGACGGGCTGACGATCATGGAAAACGTTGCGAAGGAACCCCATGTCGTTGACGTGGCAAACTTCCTGAACAGCATGGGTGCCAATATCAGAGGTGCGGGAACCGATGTGATCAAGATCCGCGGAGTGCAGAAACTCCATAAAACAGAATATTCCATCATACCGGATCAGATCGAGGCGGGAACATTTATGTTCGCGGCCGCGGCGACAAGAGGCGACGTGACAGTTATGAATGTGATCCCGAAGCATCTGGACGCGACGATTTCAAAGCTTGTGGATATCGGCTGCGAGATCGAAGAGTTTGATGACGCGGTGCGTGTTGTGGCAAAGAGCCGGCTGAGATGTACCCAGGTCAAAACACTTCCCTATCCCGGATATCCGACGGATATGCAGCCTCAGATAGGCGTCGCGCTGGCTCTGGCGAAAGGTACAAGTACGATCACTGAAAGTATTTTTGAGAATAGATTTAAATATCTGGATGAGCTGGCACGAATGGGTGCCGTCATCAAGGTGGAAGGAAATTCTGCTACGATCGAAGGGATCGAGAGATTCTCCGGTGCGAGAGTGAGCGCTCCGGACCTTCGTGCGGGAGCTGCGCTGTGTATCGCGGGACTGGCAGCGGAAGGCATCACGATCGTTGACGATATTGTTTATATCCAGAGAGGCTATGAGAGATTCGAGGAGAAATTGAGGAGTCTCGGCGGAATGATCGAGAGAGTATCCAGTGATAAGGAGATACAGAAGTTTAAACTGAAAGTAGGATGACAGATTCATACTGAAATCATGGCAGGCCATAAGGACTCTGAGGAGAGAGTTTTTATGGCCTGCTCTTGCAGCGAAAAAAGTACAGACAGCCCATAATGTATGTTCTGAGCGATTCTAAATAGAATGTTCTTCAGCGTATTCTTCACAGGCTTCTACTACATAACGTATTTTTTCCGGAGACTGATCCATCTGAACAGAACAGTCGGCGCAGAGAAGCGTTCCTTTCTGACCGGCCAGGTCCAGCTGTCGTTTTGTAAATTCTTTGATCTCAGTCCTTCCGCTGTTGTATAAAACACCATGGGAGGTATTGTCAAATCCGCCCATCAGAGCAGTCCCCTGCCTGAAATAGGTTCTTGCCTGTGCCATATTCATCTGGCGTTCTATGTTGACTGACCAGTTTACGGTTTTGTATGGATAGTCCTTCCACAGATCCAGATTATTGGGGATGCCGGTCCAGGAGCACATATGTGTGATATTGTAATCGGACAGGTTATTTATATAGTTTAAAAGCCGGAGATCCCAGGGCGACAGATATTCTCTGTATTCCTCCGGGGTGAAACGGTTGTGCTCAGCATTTTGCAGGGCAAGAAAGAATCCGGTGACAGGGGTTTGTTCCTTGAGCATATCCGCCAGGATAAATGTCGATTCTTCGATTGTTTTCATTGCATCGGAGAGTGTCTGAGGATCCTGTCTGTAATACTCCATGATCAGGCTCTCACCACCGATCGTATGTTTTATTGTTGTGAATGGAGCGAACAGCATAAAAAATATGCAGGTATCTCCGGCTGACTCCGAGATACGTTTTGCCCGGTCTAATTGTCCTGTAAAATATCTGCTGTTTCTGTTCAGCGGTTTCAGATCCTTCCAGTCGTTCAGCATTCCGGAAGAGGTGGGAACAGGGTATTCCATATATCCATCTGTCTCCACGCACAGGAAGTCCATATTACAGTCTCTGAGCCATTTCAGCTGGGCGGGTACTCCGTTGTCCCGGGAAGCTTCCGGTGACAGAAAATGAGTATAAAATGATACCGGGACCCGATCCACCGGTTTACAGTCCATTGCGTTTAGTACGCGCGTTCTTTTGTCCATAGTCTACCTCCGGTTCTTTTAAATTTGCGGCTTAATTATAACACGGAGATATTTTGGGCATCTAACTGAAAAAACCCAAAAAAATTACAAAAAAGACCTTAGCCCGGCTTTGAGATATCCTGCTGCGGTACCGGGAAAATAGAAAAATTCATATTATTCTTGGGTATCGTTCGTGATTTTTTTCTCCATTGAAGAGGAGTTGTATTCATGAGTGCAGTGAAATTGCGGTTATAACTTGTATTGCTTGAGAAACCTACTTTCAGTGCGATGTCAAGAACGGATTCTTCGGTATTGTACAGGAGTTCGCACGACTTGTTGATACGGACCCGATTCAGATATGAAAGAGGACTTTCTCCCATGATTGCTTTGAATATCCTGCGGAAATGTGTCAGGCTTAAGCTGCACAGAGAGGAAAGTTTTTCTATCTTTATGGATTCAGCGTAGTTTTTATCTATATACTGAATTGCCGGATATATAGCAAGCTTTGTCTTCTGATTCGAGTAGTGGGTCTTGGATTCCTTGGGCAGCAGGCGTGTGAGTTCAAGAAGAAACGAAATACTCAGGCAGGCTATATTTAACTGATAATTTTCACTTTGATCCCGGAATTCTTTCAGTATATTCAGAAAAAGATTTTTCAGTTCAGGATATTTTCTACCTGAGACGATATTGGGAAAATCAGGAGAATCAAACATAAAAAGAGGCGCCTGCATAAATTCGGGCACAAGATATTCCTTAAAAAGCCGGTTAGTGTCAATGTAAAGATACTCCCACTGACTGCGTGTTCCCATGGCGCTTTTGGAAATGTGCATGGTATTTGGACAGATGACGGAGATATCATAATCTTCGAAAGAGTATTGTTTGTTTTCTACCAGCAGTATTCCGCTGCCGCCATGGCAGAAGCCGAGTTCGAGACAATTATGACAATGAAGAAAAGTAATATCTCCATCGGGAAGACTCCAGCCAGGACCGATAAGGCCGATTATAGGAAAGTCTACAGGAAGATTATAATGACTGTATTCGAGAGTATATGGTATTGATTGTTTCTGCATTTTTTCTCCTTTCTTTTATTAAAAGTACTGGTTATGAAAAGCAAAGATACATAGAAAAATTGCACAAATATCTTTTTTATTATAAGTATAACATATGATTTTTGAATATAAAATGAGGTATTTATATTTGTTAAAAGAGAATAAACAGAAAATTTCCGGATTTTTCATAAAAATGAAAATGGTTGAAAATGAAAATTTTTTGAATCCTTTTATGTAGAATTGAAAAAAATGCCCATGCTATAATTAGCCTGTCAAAAAGAAACGGGAAAACTATAGTACAAAAGGGAGGTAGAAAACAATATGAAAAGAAAAGTATTATCAGTTCTGCTCGTTGCGGCAAGCGTAGTTACATTGGCAGCCGGATGCGGCGGAAATGAAACGAATGTGCAGACTTCTTCAGAAGACGGGGAACTTCAGGGGGAGATAAAGGTATATGCGTGGACGCAGATGGCAACGGCGCTGTCAGATACTGCCGAGCGCTTCATGGAAGAAAATCCCGGAGTCACCGTAAATGTGGAACAGGTAGACGGTTCATATACAAAGCTTCTGCCGGAGCTTGCCTCTGGCGTTGGAGTACCTGATGTATTTATGGTACAGAACACGGATATCCTCTCATTTGTAAAGACTTATGAAGGGCAGATCATGGATGTATCAGATATTATAACTTCGGAGGAAGACAATTTTGTTGATTCTGCAATCGCAGCCTGCCGCGCATCCGACGGAAAATACTACGCTGTGCCGATTGATATTGGCCCATGCGGTCTGATGTATAGGACGGATATTTTTGAAGAGTACGGGATTAATGTGGAAGATATCAAGACCTGGGACGACTATATCGAGGCTGGTAAACAGATCCTGGAGGCTTCAGACGGTGAAATAAGAATGACAGGATTTAATTTTAACGGTTCTACCAGTCAGGATTTTATTAAAATGCTGTTCGCGCAGCAGGGCGGTTCTTACTACAATGATGACGGAACGGCGAACCTGACCTCAGAGGAGATGCTCACCGCTGCGGCAAAACTCAAAGAAATGGTCGACGCCGGGATTATGATGGATTTCCCGGACGAGTGGAACGACAGGATAACAGCGTTAAATGAGAGTCAGATCTGTACGCTTCCATATGCAGTGTGGTATGGGATCGTTATGAAAGATTCCGTTGCGGATCAGGCTGGTCTGTGGGGCGTGGCGCCGATGCCGTCCTTTGACGGGGAGAGCGGAAGCGTGAGCCTTGGGGGATCCGTGCTGGCAATATCAGAGAATACGGAATATCCGGAAGTTGCGAAAGAGTTTGTAAAATTCTCCCTGATGGATGCGGACCAGGCAGATATTATGTATGCACAGTCACAGTACCAGGCATATAAACCATACTGGGAGGCAGAATGTTATAAAGAGACAGATGAATATTTCGGAGTGGCTATGGGAGAAGTCTTTTCACAGTGGACAGATGCACCGGAGATGAATTTCGGAGAATATTTTACAGATATCACAGATGCTCTTTCCACTGCGATCGGGGAAATATATATTAATAATGCAAACCCGGCCGATGCACTTAAAACGGCAGAAGAAACTGCTCAGGCAGCAATCGATAACAAATAGCAGTAAACAGAGATATATGATTCAAGAAGGAAACCCGTTTCTGGTCCAGGATCCGGGTTTCCCTCAGTAAATTAGAAAAGGACAGGCATAATTATGAGAAAAAAATTAAATAATCTTATCGTCCCATATGTTTTTATATTACCGTTTTTAATATTTTTTCTTGTATTCATGGCATATCCGATCATTTTTTCCTTTATTATGTGCTTCAGCAGATATGCAAACGCATCTTTTGTTTTCAAGGGGCTTGACAACTTCAAATTTGTATTGAACGATCCTCTCTTCTGGAAAGCAATGAAGAATACATTTATCATGCTGATCATACAGGTCCCGGTACAGACATTCCTCGCCGTGGTGCTTGCTGTGTTTCTTAACGGAAAGAAGCTAAAAGGGAGAGGACTGATGAGGATGATCATATTTATGCCGATCCTTCTTGATTCCGTAAGCTACTCTATTATTTTCAGCATTTTCTTTAATTATGAAAACGGAGTGGTGAACAATTTTCTCAGAATCTTTCTTCCTGATGGTCCGCAATGGATGAATGTGGGATGGCTGGCTAAGGCGGTACTGATGATCGCAATTACCTGGCGCTGGACCGGATATAATACGGTGATCATGTTGAGCGGACTGCAGAGTATTTCGGATGACCTGTATGAAGCTGCATCCATTGACGGTGCGGGAAGGGTGAAACAATTTTTCTATGTCACGCTTCCGGGATTGAAACAGGTACTGATCTTTGCAGTGATCCTTTCAGTAACGGGAATGCTGCAGCTGTTTACTGAGCCATATCTTCTCACAAAGGGCGGACCGGTAAATGAGACGCTTACGATCGTACAGTACCTGTATGAAAAAGGCTTTGAATCATTTGACTTCGGAGTGGCATCGGCAGGGTCGTACATCCTTGTCCTGATCATTGCGGTACTGACCTGGCTGCAGCTAAAAGCGACAAAGGAGGACTGACAGATGAAAAACAAGGGGATTTCAAACATAGTCATATACTTTTTTCTTATTTTTGCATGTGTGATAGCTCTTTTCCCGTTTATATGGTCCGCCTTTGCAGCGACGCATACAAATACACAGATATATTCGATCGATTATGCATTCCGACTGGGGAGCTCGCTGGCGGAAAATTTTGAGAAACTGAGCACGGCATTCCCGATCTGGAAAAATATGATGAACAGTATGTTCATAGCGGCAGTTTATACGATAGGGATCCTGGTCATTGATTCCATGGCAGGATATGCCTTCGCAAAATATGAATTCAAAGGGAAGAGCCTCTTTTTTGGATTGTTTATGATGTCTATGTTTATTCCGACACAGGTGACACTGATCCCGCTGTTTATTGAAATGAACAGTTTTCAGATGATCGATACCAACTGGTCGATCATCCTTCCGGGATTTGCATCGGTATTCGGCGTGTTTCTGATAAGACAGAATTTTATGTCTTTTCCGAATGAGCTGATCGAATCGGCAAGGATTGACGGAGCGGGACATTTCTTTATTTTTATCAGGATCGTGCTCCCGACCATGCGTCCGGCGCTTACGTCACTGGGAATCCTGTCCTTTGTTAATCAGTGGGGAAATTTCATGTGGCCGCTGATCACGCTGCATTCGCAGGATAAGTATACGATGCCTCTTGTCCTGTCCCTGATGGTACAGCCCGGATATGTGACGGATTATGGAGCGGTGATGGTCGGCGCATTGCTTGCGCTCGCTCCGGTGCTGATCTTCTTCCTGATCTTTCAGAAGAACTTTATAAACGGGATGCTCAGCGGCGCCCTGAAAGGGTGATGAGACAGAGCAGTGCGATCAATTATTAGTGGCAGTAGAAAAAGGAGGTATCTATGGAGAAAATGAAGGCTGTAGTTGCATATGCACCCTACGACAATCGATATGAAGAATATCCAAAGCCGGAGATCGGACCCGGAGAAATCCTGCTGAAGGTGAAGGGATGTGGTATATGCGCTGGTGATCTGAAAGCGTATCATGGAGGTGTCCGGGTGTGGGGGACATCAGAGTCGACAAGGTATATAGAGCCGCCCTGTATTCCAGGCCATGAATTTTACGGGGAAATAGCAGCGGCAGCGGATGATGTGAAGTCATTCAGTGCAGGAGACAGGGTCGTATCGGAGCAGATCATTCCGTGTGGACAATGCGAGTTCTGCAGACAGGGAAAATACTGGATGTGCCGGAAGTCCGTTGTCTACGGGTTTAAAAATTATGCCAACGGCGGATTTGCCGAGTATGTAAAGCTTCCTGCGACAAGCATCAACCATGTGATACCAAAATCATTTACCCCGGAACAAAGCGTATTGATCGAACCTGTCGCGTGCGGGATGCATGCTCTGGAGCAGGCGGAGATCCGCCATTCCGATGTGGTCGTGATCTCGGGGCTGGGAGCCATCGGCCTCTCCATGTGCAATATCGCTGATCTGGCACTGCCGAAAATGGTGATAGGGATCGAGATGAAAGAGAAGAGGATCAGGATGGCGAAAGAGTTTGGCGCGGATATAGTCCTTAATCCTCTTGAATGTGACGTACAGAAAGAGATCCTCAGACTTACAGAAGGAACTGGCTGCGATGTCTATGTAGAGGCATCGGGAAGCGTTAAGAGTGTGAGACAGGGACTGGAGATGCTTAAAAATATGGGCCGATATATACAGATGGGAGTGCTGTCAGATGAGGTGAGCGCAGACTGGAATATGATCGGGGACGGGAAGGAACTTAAGATTATCGGGTCCCATCTCTCCGGGAAGACATACGACGCTGTCATTCGTGGAATGGAGCGGGGATTAATAAAGACAGAAGGTCTCATTTCCCACAGGTTTCCGCTGAAAGACTGGGAGAAGGCTTTCGATACGGCAGAAAACTCTCCGGATGCGGTTAAGGTGATGTTGATTCCATAAATCCATAAATTTTTCTAAACTATATTGACATTTGCAGGCAACAGTTGTAAAGTCTCTACTGTACCTGAAAATAAATCAACTCAATAGTGAAAACTTTCTCTTATTCAGAGCAGTGGAGATACAAAGGATCTGAGAAGCTGCGGCAACCCCTTTTATGGAAGGTGCCAACCTGAGCGAGCGATCGAACAATAAGAGGATTGTTATGATAGATTGACAGTCCGCTTTTGCGGGCTGTTTTCGTTTACCAGGAGCGGGCAGGCGCGGAATCGAGGTTCGGCAGGGGATCCGGACGGTGGGAAAACCCGCCTGCGCCGGCAGAACGGGAACAGCATCGCAGGGAGAAAGTGAGGAAAGGAGAACTTTTATGGAAAAAATACTTTTTACTTCAGAATCAGTCACGGAGGGACATCCGGATAAAGTGTGCGACCAGATTTCGGATGCCATTCTTGACGCGCTTATGGAGCAGGACCCGATGAGCCGTGTGGCATGCGAGACATGCTGTACAACAGGTATGGTGATGGTCATGGGCGAGATCACGACTCACGCCTATGTGGACATCCCGAAGATCGTGCGCGATACCGTGCGTGAGATCGGTTATACCAGAGGAAAATACGGATTTGATGCGGACACCTGCAGTGTACTTACAACTATTGACGAGCAGTCTTCCGATATTGCTATGGGCGTGGACAAGGCGCTTGAGGCGAAGGAACATACTATGTCGGAAGGCGACATTGAGGCAATCGGCGCGGGAGACCAGGGAATGATGTTCGGCTATGCTTCCGATGAGACAGAAGAATATATGCCCTATCCCATCGCAATGGCGCATAAACTGGCACGTCAGCTTGCGAAAGTGAGAAAGGACAGCACCCTTCCTTATCTCCGTCCGGACGGAAAGACACAGGTGACGGTAGAGTACAATGAGGACGGATCGCCGAAACGCCTTGAGGCGGTGGTGCTCTCAACACAGCATGACCCGGATGTGACCCAGGAACAGATCCATGAAGATATCAAAAAGTATGTCTTTGATGAGATCATCCCGGCGGACATGGTAGATGAGGAGACAAAGTTTTTCATTAACCCGACGGGGCGTTTTGTGATCGGCGGACCGCATGGTGACAGCGGGCTGACAGGACGTAAGATCATCGTGGACAGCTACGGCGGAGTGGCTCGTCACGGCGGCGGAGCATTTTCCGGAAAAGACTGCACGAAGGTTGACCGTTCCGCAGCATATGCGGCACGTTACGCGGCGAAGAATATCGTTGCGGCAGGCCTGGCGAAGAAATGCGAGATCCAGCTCTCCTATGCGATCGGCGTTGCACAGCCCACATCCATCGCTGTAGAAACATTCGGAACGGGAAAAGTATCAGATACAAAGCTGGTGGAGATCCTCCGGGAAAACTTCGACTTCCGTCCGGCGGGCATCATCAAAATGCTCGACCTCAGACGTCCGATCTACAAACAGACCGCTGCGTACGGGCATTTCGGAAGAAATGATCTGGATCTTCCGTGGGAAAAACTCGATAAGGTTGACGAATTGAAAAAATATTTGTAAAATATTCAGAAAATATTATTAAAGAGGTGCCAGGTACTTTTTCAAAAGTACACGGCACCTTTTGAGGTGAGTTGTCTGATTATTCAGACAACTACCTGGAAAGGAGCCGCAAATGAAGCTTAGGACGAAACTGGTGATCGTGTTTCTTGCCGTCGTGATCCTGACTATATTTTTTACGACTGTTGCGATGCATACGTTTGCGTTTAAGGAGACGAGTGAGGTACAGCAGCTTTATCTGCTGGTGATGATCCTTATCACGGGGCTCCTTGTCTATTGGATCTACAGGACGATCTCGGTGCCGCTGGCGAAGCTCCAGAGGGCGGCGCGGAACATCAAGGAAGGCAATCTTGACTTTGAGATCAAGAGCGAGACAAATGATGAGATCGGGCAGCTCTGCCGGGATTTTGAGGAGATGCGCCTGAGGCTGAAGGCAAACGCGGAGGAGAAGGTGGCGTTTGACCGCGAGAACAAAGAGCTGATCAGCAACATCTCCCATGATCTGAAGACGCCGATCACGACGATCAAAGGATATGTGGAAGGGATCATGGACGGCGTGGCGGACACACCGGAAAAGATGGACAGATATATCAAGACCATTTATAATAAAACCAATGAGATGGATCTTCTCATCAATGAGCTGACGTTATATTCCAAGATCGATACGAACAGGATCCCGTATAATTTCGCGACGATCTCCGCAAAGGGATATTTTGAGGACTGCGCGGAGGACCTGAAGATGGAACTGGAGGCAAAGGGCGTCGAGTTTACTTATCGCAATCTTATGGATGAGGACTGCAAGGTGATCGTCGATCCGGAGCAGATGAGAAGAGTCATCAATAATATCGTGTCCAACTCCTTAAAATATATGGACGAGCCGGAGGGCAGGATCACGATGGATCTGAAGGACGTGGGAGACTTTATCCAGATTGAACTGGGAGATAACGGAAAAGGGATCGCAGCAAAGGAACTCCCGTATATTTTCGACCGGTTCTATCGGACAGATGCCTCCAGAAATTCTTCCAAAGGCGGAAGCGGCATCGGGCTTTCGATCGTGAAGAAGATCGTGGAGGAGCATGGAGGAAATATCTGGGTAACCAGTGAAGAGGGCGCTGGTACGACAATGTTCTTTGTAATAAGAAAATATCAGGAGGTACCCATCGATGAGTAAACGCATTTTGATCGTGGAAGACGAAGAAAGTATTGCCGATCTTGAGAAAGATTATCTGGAACTGAGTGATTTTGAAGTGGAAGTCGCAAACGACGGACAGACCGGACTGAAGAGGGGGCTGGAGGATGATTTCGACCTGATCATCCTGGATCTGATGCTTCCGGGGGTGGACGGCTTTGAGATCTGCCGTCAGATCCGCAGCCAGAAGAACACACCGATCATCATGGTATCCGCGAAGAAGGATGACATCGATAAGATCAGAGGGCTGGGCCTGGGAGCGGACGACTATATGACGAAGCCCTTCAGTCCCAGTGAGCTTGTTGCCCGTGTGAAAGCCCATCTGGCGAGATACGAGCGGCTGATCGGGAGCAATGTGGAGGAGAACAAGGTCATCGAGATCCGCGGCCTGAAGATCGATACGACGGCAAGGCGCGTCTGGGTCAACGGCGAGGAGAAATCCTTTACGACCAAAGAGTTTGATCTGCTCACCTTCCTTGCGGGGCATCCCAACCATGTCTATACGAAGGAGCAGCTCTTCCGTGAGATCTGGGATATGGAGTCCATCGGAGATATCGCTACGGTGACAGTCCATATCAAGAAGATCAGAGAAAAGATCGAGTATGATACGTCGCACCCGCAGTATATTGAGACCATATGGGGCGTGGGGTATCGGTTTAAAGTGTGATTGAAAATATGATTTAAAAAAGAGGAGAAACAAAGCGCGAATTGCAGGCGCTTGTTTCTCCTTTTTACATTCGGGAAATTTCAAATGGCGGAGTTACTGTTGTTCTCGAGATGATTTTGCTTAAACTCCCGGGGCGATATCCCGTATTCTTTCACAAACGCTTTGTAAAACACGGAATAATCACTGAAGCCGCATAAATCTGGTACTTCTTTCAGAGGAACATTTCCCGCGATCAAAGACTTTGCTTCGATAAGGCGCCGCTCTGTAACAAATCTGTAGAAGCTTATTCCCAGATGTTTTTTAAACAGCTGACCGACTGCGGACTGACTTATAAGAAATTTGGTGGAAATTGATCTCAGGCTGAGTTTTTCCGATAAATGTTCTTCAATGTAATGAAGAATATTATCCAGGAGTTCTTCATGTTCGGGGGATGGAGAACTGACATCCGAGTAGATCCGCCCTCTGTACAGAAGACAGAAGAACTGGAGCAGTGCACCTTTGCACAGGAGCTCGCTTCCGGGGCGTTTCTGCTTTTTTTCCTGAAACATAAGATCGATAACCTGTTTAATCTGAGCAAGGATATTTCCGCGGAAGCGCAGAAGGTACTGAGGAGGTTCAAGGAGTGTACGCGCCTCCGGTTCGTATTTATAGAGTTCTTTCCGGCAGATCTGATAAAAGTGGGAATTTATCCACATAACTGTCCGTATATAAGGCTCGTTCGGATTATCCAGAAACAGTGGACCATGGCTGACTCCGGGAGGAATGATCAAGATGTCGTTTTTTTGCACTCGATATCGTTTCCCTCCGAGGAAATACTGGAGGCTTCCGTTTCGGCAGAAAAGTATCTCATAATAAATGTGGCTGTGAAGATTAAAATTCTCATCTTTGTAACTGATATCCTCATACATATCCAGATAATCACTGTCCATTTCAAGTTCGCGATATCGCAGTTCGATACCTCT
>DWUT01000086.1 GCA_019120615.1 Candidatus Mediterraneibacter norfolkensis | reverse complement strand
ATTATCCGTACCTCTCCTGATTTTTTATTGATTGTAATGCATAGATACCCGATTGTGATATTAATATATTACCAAGAATCCTTCTTCGCTTCCACGGAATGATATTCCTGATTATTGCGGTAAAAATATTCCCTCTATCTTGTCTGCATCAAAATATATCACAGTTCTAGCCGCCACGCAAAAAATCCCACAGGAAACAGATATCATAATCAACATTTCTGTTTCCTGTGGGATTTCTCTTTCCCTGTTCAATTATATTTTTCTATCACCCCGGTGCAGATTGCCCTCGCCGGCACCTCCGTCCGCGCGATCTGCCCGTTGATCCGGATGTTCACCGGCATGGTCTTCTCCGACCGGTTCAGGAGGACAAGTACGATCGAACCGTCGGGGTTTTTAAACGCCGTCACATCCAGAGCGTCTGTATATCTGCTGAACCCGATCCGCTTTGCCCCCTCACGGATGTAGTGAGAGAAATGGAAGAAATGCTTCTGGATGAGCTGGGGCATCAGCAGATGTTCTTTCGTGTCATATAGGAATGGCGCCAGGCAGTAATTTCCCACATGGTTCGGTCCGCCCTTCTCGTCCAGCACCACGTTCCAGTCATAGAACGCAGATACGCCGTTGTTCAGGTCGCCGATGATCTCGTGGGACAGCCTCATGGCATTCGCCTCCGAATCATCGGAATCGAATTTACTGAACTCGATGCAGCTCTCGGACACGATCAGTTTCAGTTCCGGGTACTTCTGTCTCACAAGGGAAAGGCTTTCGAAATGATCGCCGCTGTACCAGTGGCAGGCGGCGCCTGTTACCATCCCTTTTGTTGAATCGTCGCAGATCTCACGCACCCGCTCAAAGATCCGTTCTTTGTTGTGGTCCCAGATGAATACTTCGATATTATCCAGCCCGTGCCTTTTCAGCGCAGGATACATGGACTCCTTCAGGAACTTCTTTTCCTCCTGCGCTGTGTAGACGCAGGAATCCCAGGTCTGCACCGCCTTCGGCTCATTCTGCAGGCTGATCCGCTCCACCTCGAAGCCTCTCTCCTGAAATTCCAAGATGTATCTGCAGATGTATTCCGCCCACAGATCATAATATTCCGGCTTCAGGGATCCACCGTGCTTTCTGGATCCGTTGGTCTTCATAAACTCCGGCGGGGACCAGGGGGAGAGCATGATCTTGAGCCTCCGCCCCGCCGCCTTCTCGGCATCTCTAAGCATGGGGATGATATATTTTTCTGTTCTTGAAAAATCAAAACTCTTCAGTTCCGTATCCTTCTCGTCGGACACGGCCTCATACATTTCCGTGGAGAAATCACAACTGTCCATGTGGATACGGACGACACCGTAGTTCATCTGTTCCGGAGAGAAATAAGTCTCCAGCATCTTCTGCTTCTGCGCCGGATACATGAGAGAATAGATGTAGGCCGCCGAGTCAGTGAGGGCTCCGCCGAAGCCCTCAAACTCTTCAAAGAGGATATCCGGATACAGATTGACGACCGAATTTTCCTCTCCCGGATCAGTCTCGAATCCGATGTCATGATATCTGTGCTGAAGTTCCGCACCGGAATTTTCTTTCGTTACGATCAGGTTCAGTTTCATGATAGCAGTTCCTTTCCTAAACATATTTCAGTCTGAGTATCAGCCCTTGACTGCGCCGCCGGTCAGACCTTCCACGATCTGGGACGAGAACAGGAAGTAGATGATGACGATCGGGATCAGGGTCACGATAACCGCTGCCATGGACTCGCTCATGTACTTGGTAAACTGTCCGATATACTGATAAATAGCCAGTGTCAGTGTCCTTACATTTTTATTTCCCAGAAGTACCATTGGCATATAGAAGTCATTCCAGTAACCGATCGCAGTGATCAGGGACATGGTAAAAATGACCGGTTTACATATCGGCAGCACGATCCGGAAAAAGATCTTCAGATCATGGCAGCCGTCCAGTCTTGCTGATTCCTCCAACGCCTTCGGAATCGTCCGGAAGAATTTCTGAAAGATCAGGCAGGACATGGATATCTGAGAGATATAGACCAGTACCAGACCGATCAGATGGTTCAGGAGCCCTAACTGTCTAAGGATCAGGAACAGCGGAAGAACGCTGACCTGGATCGGAACCATCATACCGATCAGAAAGTAGCTGGACAAAAGCGACTTTCCTTTAAACTCATATCTTGCGATTCCGTATGCAGCCATGGCAGAAAGGATAATGCACCCCAGTGTTCCGCACACCGTAAGAATCAGTGAATTCCGGAAATACAGGAGGAAATCATCCTCAAGAAGGATCGTGGCAAAATTCTCCAGCGTGATGGCCTTCGGAAGTCCCACAAAGTTGGTCACCAGATCGCTCTTTGTCTTCAGCGAGTTCAGGAGGGTCGCCCCGACCACGAAAATCGTAAAGCAGGTATAGATGATCAGGATAATGGAGATCAGCCACCGGATCGCTTTTGCCTTACCGGACATGACTCCGTTTCCGGACGTGATGGAAAAATCATTGGCTTTTGCTTTTTTCGTCATTTATTATACACCTCCTGATTAATTGTCGTACTCAAACTTTGCAAGCACTTTATTCTGGATAAATGTCACAAGCAGCATGATAAGGAACATGATCAGACAGATTGCTGCTCCGAAGCCGTAATCCTGTCTCCCGTTCAGTCCGCTTCCGAATGTGTAACGGTAGAATACGGTGTTTGCAAAATCAAGAGAACCGTTTACGCCTCCGTTTGTTCCGCCCAGGATATAGGGAAGATCAAATACAGCCAGCGCCCATATCGTACTCATAGTGATGATGGAAGCGCAGGACGGAAGCGACAACGGAAGAAGAATATGCCAGAATCTCTGCCACTCTGTACATCCGTCCACCCGGCACGCCTCCATGACGTCCTGTGAGATATCCATGAAGTTAGAGTAGAAGATCATGATACCGGAGCCGGATCCCTGCCAGATGACAAACAGGATCAGCAGCTTAAACGCCCAGTTTGGATCTCCGAACCATGCCCCTGTCTCCATGCCGATTGCCTCCAGGAATTCATTCATAAACCCGATGTTCGGGTTGAAGATCAGGGTTGCGAAGAAGCCGACGATCGTCGTACTGATGACATACGGAAGAAATACCATAAACTTGATATACTTGTGCGCCGGTATCTTGATATAGAGCACATACGCGATCAGATACTGGATCGGCGTGATAATGACCCATACGCAGACAAGGTATTTCAGGTTGTTCTTCAATGCGTTGAAAAACGTAGGAGTAAATCTTTCGTCTGTAAAGATTGTAATAAAGTTGTCGAGACCGATAAACTTGATCTCACCCATTCCGGACCAGTTGGTGAATCCCAGCACCAGCACGCACAGGATCGGCAGTACGACGAATATCGTATAAAAGATAAAGCCGGGAACGATAAAGAACAGGTGATTTCTGTTTTTCCTTTTTTTCCTCATATTCTTGCCTCACTCTCTGTAAAGAATGCCGGTCTTTCAGGGACCGGCATTCACTATAATTTCATGTGCCAGGCAGCGCCTGTTTTTGTTTCAGTTCCTACATTTCATTCTGGATCTCATCGCAGAGCTCATCGACTGTCATCTCCCCGGTGAAGATCTTTGTAAAGTCATCGCCCCATACTGTAGACGCATTTCCCGTGGATGAATAGGAGCTGAGTACGTTCTGCCAGCTTCTGTAAAGGTTGCCCTGACCGCTGTCTGAGATCTCCTGTGCGATCTCGGTGGACGCCTCGATCGTATCTGTCGCCGGAACAGCCCCCTGGGACTGTACCCAGATCGTCTGTGCTTCTTCTGTCGCGCAGAAGTTCGCAAAGGTCAACGCCGCCTCCAGATTAGAGGAAGCTGAATTGACGGAAAATCCATTTGCAGCAGATCCTACAAGACCGCAGGTTCCATCTTCAGAGGGAATAGCAAAGGCACCGTAGTTAAGGTCCGGATTATTGCTGCTGATCGTAGCTGCATCCCAGGAACCGGCGATATCCATTGCAGCATTCCCTGATGTAAATGCAAGGATCTGTGACGCATTGTCGATCACACCCTGCCAGTTGTCTCCGAAGTATCCTTTGTCCGCCCAGTCAACCATAAGCTGCATGCAGTCGCGGACCGGCTGATCGGTTGCAGTGATGTCTGTATAATCCTGAAGTTTCGCGCTGTAGTCCGGATCATATCCTGCAAGGATCGGCTCAAATCCGAACAGCAGAGACCAGGATTCCAAAGCCATGGAGATCGGCGTGATGCCCTCTCCCTTGATCTCCGCCAGAAGGTCCTCAAACTCGGAGAATGTCTTCGGCACTTCCCAGCCATGCTCTTCAAACATATCCTTATTGTAGTAAACCGTTCTCGTATCCAGTGTCATCCACGGTACGGAGTAATACTTTCCGTCAATCTCGGACAGTGCCATGGCATTGTCGTCAAAGAAACTGAAGTCCACTTTATCAGTCAGATCCTCAACAGCGCCATTGTCAACATAATCCGGCATATTGACTGTAGCAGTCCCGTTTGTCCAGAACAGGTCCGGTCCGTCGCCGGACTGGATCGCCGTGGAGAGAAGACTGTAGTAGTCACCATCCGCCCGGATCTCGTAGTTTACTTCGATATCCGGATACTCCTCATTGAACGCCTCGATCACCGCTGCCAGACTGTCCTCAAATGTATAATCATGTTCCCAGATCGTAATGCTTCCTGATGTTCCGTCCGAAGATCCCTCATCCCCTGAGGAACTCCCGCATCCTGCCAGAAGACCTGTGACCATCGCTCCGACAAGCAGGGCTGCCAGTACTCTCTTTTTCATACCTTTTTACCTTCCTTTCTGTAACCCTTTGTTTTATTTACTGAGATTATTATAAGAATTTCACGGTGCCTTCGACAAGGAACGGACTTCTCAGAAAACTTCAAAAAAATATCCGGGTTTGCCCCGGATATTCAATATTTTATAACTTATTCAAAATCTTCTTCCGTCACACTGATCCCAAGCTGTCTTCTGTACTCTCCCACTGTCATCCCGGTGACTTTTTTGAACACCCGGATCAGATAGTTCACATTTGCAAAGCCGGTGATCTCCGCAATCTGCCAGAGCGAATTGGAGGGGTTCTTCATCAGGGACTGAGCTCTCCTGATCCGCTCCCGGTTCACGTACTGCGTGATGGTGAGACCGGTCCGCTCCTTGAACTTCTTCGACAGGGAAGGGATGCTCATACATCCGATCTCCGCCAGGTCTGTCAGAGAAATCTTCTGATCCAAATTCTGCTGAATGTACCGAAAGATCCCGGAAAATTCATCTGTATTCAGCTCAGAAAGCAGGTCTTTGTGAAACTCTTTAAACAGTTCCGTAAGCTCCGCCTCCAACAGGTTCAGACTCTTCGCCTGCGTCACGAAAGAAAGCACCCGGGAACTGATATTCCATTTCCCGGTAAACTCGCTGCTCAGACGGTTATCATGAAAGATCCGGTAGGTCATATCATTCAGTCCCTGGATCAGGCTGTTCCGGAATCTCTCTGCCGCCGCTTTCCGGCGCCGTGCATCTGCACAGGTCATATGAAGCTCCTCTGTAAAAATCTGCAGTCCTTCCTGTCCGGTAAACCGGTCTGAAGAAAAGCTGACCGGAGCCGGTTCCGGCAGTTCTTCCGGAAGGGTATACACCTCTCTGTCCAGATCATAGAAATCCAGATCCGCTGCTGTCTTCGCCTCATCATACCGCTCCCTGGAATCCTTCAGATCCGTAAAGAACGAACTGACTCCGAAAATAAGTTTTCCGTTAATATACTGTTTCGCGTTGCCGCCGATCACTGAGAGGTTTTTGGAAAGTTCCTCTTCCAGTTCCTGTTTTCCGATCTTCCGGTCAAACCGGAAGATGATGAACATCTCCCTGTTGTAAGGTGAAAACAGTGTTCCCATCTGATACCGGGAGACTACCTCCTCAAGCAGGCTCACCAGCATGGATCCGTCCAGTCCCGCCATGCCGGTCTCCGCTCTGGTTTCTCCGCCACCGCTGTCTTCCGCCTTTACCCGGGGGATCGCGATCACATAGGTTCCCTCCTCCATATTCTCCTCTTTATGGACATGGGTCTTTCTCTCCCGGCTTTCCTCCGGGGCAGTCTCGGCGTACACCTTTTTTACTTCTTTTATCAGTGTTTCCTCTGTGAGATCCATTTTCAGGAGATAGCTGTTGGTACCTTTGGAGATTGCCTCCTGAGCATAGGAAAAATTATCGTGGCAGCTCACGATGATGATCCCGGGCGACAGATTTTCCTCCCGCACAGCAGCGATCAGATCCAGGCCGCTCATATCCGCAATTTCTATGTCCGTGATCACCACATCCGTCACATTTTCCCTGAGGAACTCCAGCGCCTCGGCTGCTCCGCCGAAAACGCCAAGTACCTTTATATCCTCTTTCCCGTCTATAAATGAACGAATACCGATCCTTGAGAGGACCTCATCGTCCACGATGATCGTTCGAATCATGTCCTTCATCACCTTATCCTGAGATTAACGGCAGATGGTACGTTACAGTTGTCCCACTGCCCGGTTTGCTTTGTATTTCAAGGGAGTATGGAGGACCGTACTCCAGGCGGATGATCTCCTCCACGTTGTGGAGTCCGATATTTGTATGGTCCTCCCCGGTATCCGGGTGCTTCCTCCACTCCTCAACGTCAAAGCCCACACCTGTGTCGCTGACCGTGATATAAAGTCCGTCCTCTTCCTTCCATATCCGGATGCGGATCTCTCCATCCTTCTCCTGCCCTCTTCCCAGACCGTGAACAATGGCGTTCTCCACCACGGGCTGGAGCAGGAATTTCCGGATATGATACTCCATACAATCCTCATCCGCCTCGGTCTTCAGCTCAAAATTCATAAATCTTGCCTTCTGGATCACCGCGTAATTCTCCACCAGTTTCAGTTCATCCCGAACCGTGTAGGACTCGTCGTCCACTCTCGCTGCATTCCGGAAGATATAGATCAGGGATTCGATGAGATGCTGGATATTCTTCTGTTTGTTCAGCACTGCCATCCATTTGATCGTGTTCAGGGCATTGTAGATAAAATGCGGGGTGAGCTGGGCTGTAAGCGCCATCATTCTCTGCCGGTTCTTCTCCTCTTCCTCTTCTTTATATTGTAACATAAGCTGGCTGATCCGCCCTGTCATGTCTGAAAAATGTTCCGCCAGGCTCCGGAATTCCCCGCTGCCTGCAGGCTCCAGTTCCACCGGACGCAGCTCCACATAATCGTCCATTGCCTTCTTCAGTGAATGGAGCGGCCGGAACACGCTCTTCTTCATCATATACAGCATGACCGCCAGGAACAGAAGATAGATCACGGAAATCACAATAAACGGCAGTTCCAGAGTCAGGATGTCCCTTATGATCTCGAAATCCGGGACTGTACTGATGCAGTACCAGTCCGCACTCCGCAGTTTACTGTATGCATAGACAGCCCCTCCCTCGTCCGTATCCACCTCCTGCGCACCGGATCGTTTCGATGCCGGGATGCCTGACAGATCGATTTTCCCCTCTTTCTTCTCTCCCGCAGAGTACAGAATATTCCCCGCCCCGTCTGTCAGATACTTTTCCGCGTATCCCCCTGTAAGTTGAGAATAGACCTCTGAGATAAATTTCTCATCCAGCACCATGTACATGATCCCGACAGGTTCAAAATCCCTGCCGTTGAGCCGTCGGGCAAGGATATACATTTTCTGATCCGCGCTTCCCCGCATCTCGTCCGTGGGATACCAGATGCACTTTCCTCCCGCATCCAGTATTTCCTGCTCATGTGGTGCCATCACATCAAAGATCTCGTCATAGGTGGCCCCGCTGTGGTATACCTGGTCTCCGGACCTCAGATAGATCGCGTGGATATGTGTGTCCGGAAAAGAAATCCCGTCCAACACTCCGGAGAGTCCGGCATCTCTGTCTCCTTCTTCCATTCCCTCAAGCCGGTCCACGTATCCCCCATAGTAAAGTGTCATGGTCATGCTCTCATACTGCTCCAGCAGAACGTCGATCTCCGACTTGATGGCGGACATAGTATCCCGGGTGGTGGCGCTCAGGTTGTTCACCGTATAGTTCTGGAAACTGTAAAACATGATAAAGGCAAGCAGGATAAAGGGCAGGATGACCAGTCCGATAAAACACACTGCCATCCGCACTCCGATTCCATACTGTGAGATTTTCTCTTTCAGCCTTCTCACTGTCTCCGCCTCCTTTAAATGATCTTCAGTCCTTCCGGCACCTCAACTGTAAGCTCTCCGGCACCCTGTCCCTCTTCTCCGGCTCCGCCCGGGCGTTTCTCCACATGAATCATCCCCTTCGGTGTGATGATAGCGCCGCGGAACCAGTCCAGCATCTCTCCATGAGGGTTGACGGACACTGCTCCGTACCCCGGCTTTGCCGGGCGTACGCCCAGTATCACAGATGGAAGCTCATAAAGGATCAGGGCTCCCCAGGCATGGCACTCACTGCGCTCACCCACTTCGTCTTCCACACAGGTTGTTGCACCCTTTGCCAGCATCCGTTTCCAGATATCCCAGTACTGTCTGCTCCACTCATAAAGCCCGGTCTTCTCCAGCGCGCGGAACAGATAATATGCCATTGCCACAGAACACTGTGCATATTTCTCCGGGGACTTCAAAGTCTTCTCCAGATTTTTCTTTCCGCTCTCTTTATCCAGAGTATCTGTCAGCACAGCAAACACCTGAGGATGCTGGCTGTACTGATCGATACCAGGTCCATCCCGGAGCATCCCGTCATCTCCGGTACACGATTCCCTGACCGCCTCTTTTACTCCTTCTGCACGGTTCCGGTACATTGCCGCCCGCTCCGTTTCTCCGAGATAAGCAAAGATGTCTGCTGCCTGAAGCCCCATGATATAAAGCAGACTTTCCATGGTGATAGGGCCCGAGAGCGTTGCCGGAGGCACCCCTGTAGTCTCGTCCCACTCCGGAGTCCAGTCTATAAAAGACCAGAACCTTTCTCCGTTCAGGCCGCCCACTTTCTGTACCAGTCCATTTTCCCGGTGCATGTGGAAAAAGTTAAGAATTCCCTCCACAGAAGGCATAAACTGCTCCAGCATATCCCGGTCCCCGAAATACATCATGTGATCATGGAGCATCAAAATATAGTAAATGGAAAATCCAGGGATCACATTAGGCCCGTAATTGGGATAAGAACAGTTGATCAGCCCGTCATATCTCTGAGACCTCCGAAAATCATCCATGCACTTTCGCGCCAGCCGGTCATCCGCCGCCACTGCATATGTATAGAGAATCTGAGTCCTCGAATCCATGGCATACTGGAGCTGCTCATAAAAGGGACAGTCTTCGTATGTCTCATGCATGCATCTGCGAAGCGTCCGTTCGCTCATCTCCCAGATCGCAGACATCTCCGGGGCGGAAGTCCGGATACTGGTCCGCACCTCCAGAGGGTATCCCGTCTCTGTGTAATCAAATCGTGCGATGGTCACCGGTTCATTTGCTGTTATGATCTCAAGACGGATAAACCGGAATGTCCGGAACCAGAAAGGCTCATACTCCTCCGGTATCTCCTTCGTCCCGAATCCGGCCACATGATAAAGATCACTGAATCCTTCCAGATGTCCGTTTTCCCAGTCATCCCGCCTTCCTTTTACCGGAAGATCCCCTTTTCGCTCATCCGTCACATAGGACTCGGACTGAAGAATCCTTATATCTGTTCCTTTTCCGCTGTATAATGCCAGATGCAGGTACCCGGTCATCTCCTCCCCCGCACTGATCTCCACGATTTCCCGGGAATGTGCAGGGATAACAAGAGCTTCTCCCTGATGGATCAGCCCCTCCCAGGCCTGCCGGGATGTCACGGTTTCCCGGAGCGTTATGACTTCCCGAAATGTCCGTTCCTTTCTATAGAGAAAGGGGATTGTCCGGGGATAAAGGTTTCCCGGGCTTACCGCCTCACTGAGGTGAGGATACACAGAAGCCTTCTCCCAGCTGGAATCATCATAATCTACTCCCATCCATCCCTTCAGTTCTTCGGATGGATACCTCTCCTCATAGATCTGCAGCGGGGCAAAGATCTCTGACTCAGAGACGATGGAAAATCCCCCGTCTTTTCTTGCACGCCATGACTCATCCGCGCAGAAGTCTTCCTCTCTCTCATCGCCTCTTTCGTCCGAGAAAACCAGTTTTCCCTTCAGATACAGCCCCGGGAATTCCGTTCGGAAAATACCGTGATTTCCTTTGCTGTGTATCCTGGGATATCTCAGGACCTGGACTGCGACGACATTTCCCCCTTCTCTCAGATAAGGCAGAACGTCCACCTCATCGTAAAACCAGACCTGCCCGTCCCCCCGGCTGGGTCCGATTTCCACCAGTTCTCCGTTTATGTACAGTTTATATCTTGAATCCGCCGAGATACAGAAGTCCGCTCTCTTCAGATTCCCGGTCACTCTGAGCATCTTCCGGAACAGAACGAGGGTCGGCTCATTTCTGTCCTCCGCGCTCCAGTTTTTCAGCCATATCCAGCATGTTGATCCGCTCATTCACAAGTTCTCCTTTTTCACATTTTCTTGATTATCTCCGCCGTTCTTTCCCCGACGTTTCATCCTCATACTATAGTTATACTAACGAAAACCCATTTTCCCATCAACCCTTCCAAAAATAGATTTTAATTGATGCATTTAAAACTTCTGTCAATTTATTACGAAAAAACTGATAAATTATAAAATATTTCATCAGTTTTATTGATGTTTTCACCTTTGCTTGTTATGATGAGGTAAAGCTGGCGGACAGACTCGACTATTCCGCCGAATCTATGGAGGAAATCATGACACTGCAGGAACTCGTAATATGTCTTCATCAGTACACTCCCTGGGAACGTCTCCATCAAGAACATCTGGGACATTCTCAGGATATAGAACATCTAAATCAGTCTCTCACGTCTCCTGTCACGGATCAGGAAAAGAACACAGGGCTTCATCTTCCCCACATTCCTGACAAAACGGACGGGACATATTCCGAGCCCCTTTTTTTCTCGGATACGGCAGATCCAGACATCTTGATCATACAGCACGACAGATACACGCCGCCGCTGATTCACAAGCATGATTTCTATGAGCTGGTCTATGTATATGAAGGAGAATTCATCCAGCAGATTGAATCAGAAAAACTGCTGATGCACACCGGCGATTTCTGTCTGATTCCTCCCGAAGTTCATCATTCGCTTGACGTATGCAATTACAGTATTGTGCTGAATATCCTGATAACAGAAGTGAAATTCAAAAATATTATTTTCAACGAACTGAAGGCAGACAACCTGATCTCCGCCTTCTTTCTCGGCAATGTATACTCGGAAAATGTAAATAATTTTATCCTTTTCCATACAAACGGCGACCGCCAGATCCAGGATCTGATACTGGATTTGTGTCTGGAACAGATCAATCAGGAAGACTATTACAGATATATGATAAACGCCGACATTCTGAAATTACTGGGGCTGTTGCTGCGAAACTATGAAAAGACCTGCGACGTGCCCCGGATCCGCAGGAGGAAGGACAGCGAGAATTTCAGTATTCTTCAGTATATCGAACAGAATTATCAGACACTGACTCTGCACGAGCTGGCAGATCACTTTCATTACTCTGCGCAGCATATGTCTCACAGACTAAAACAGATCACCGGTGTTTCCTTTACCGAGTATCTGCTCCAGAAACGGATGAAAATTGCCGCAGATCTCCTGACTAATACGAGTGTAAAGGTAAAAACGATCGGAGAAAACGCCGGATATCAGAGCCAGGAGCATTTTATCCGTACCTTCCGGAAATATTACGGGGTTACGCCCGGAGCGTACCGGGCGATGCATCAGAAAGGGTGAGCCGTGCTAACCTCGATTTCGCGGCTTCGCCGCTTCATCCCCTCTGTGCGCTTTTGCACTAGGCTCGAAAATACCTCGCCAAGTGCTCAATGTGTCGGTCGCGGGCTTTCGCCCTATGAAAAACCAAAAACGAGTCCCCGGAAGAATGCAAGCACTTTCGAATGGTGAACTCCGCCGTGCTAACCTCGATTTCGCGGCTTCGCCGCTTCATCTCGGTCGCGGGCTTTCGCCCTATGAAGATAACAAAAAGTGCCTGTACGAGAGTAAACTCTCGCCAGACACTTTTTATTATCTTCGCACGGCTCATTGCCATCACGAAAGCTCCAGTTTTCCTGTGTATAATTGATAATATGTTCCTTTGAGTTTGAGGAGTTCTTCGTGGGTTCCTCTTTCGATGATGCGTCCGTGTTCGAGGACCATGATCGCGTCGCTGTTGCGGATCGTGGAGAGCCTGTGGGCGATCACGAATACGGTACGTCCTTTCATCAGGTTATCCATACCTTTCTGTACGATCTGCTCTGTCCTGGTATCAATGGATGAGGTCGCCTCATCCAGGATCAGCACCGGCGGATCTGCGATCGCCGCCCTCGCGATGGCGAGCAGCTGTCTCTGTCCCTGGGAGAGTTCCTCCCCATCCCCGCTCAGATGTGTATCATAGCCATTCGGCAGCATCCGGATGAATCCGTCCGCATGGGCAAGTTTTGCTGCATTTACAACTTCCTCATCTGTTGCGTCAAGCTTACCGTAACGGATATTCTCCTTGATCGTTCCTGTAAACAGATGTGTATCCTGAAGCACGATTCCCAGAGAATGTCTCAGATCAGCCTTCTTGATCTTGTTGATATTGATATCATCGTAGCGGATCTTGCCGTCAGCCACATCGTAGAACCGGTTGATCAGATTTGTGATAGTGGTCTTTCCGGCTCCCGTGGAACCGACGAACGCGATCTTCTGTCCCGGCTCTGCATACAGCGTCAGATCATGCAGCACCATATGATCCGGTGTATATCCAAAGGTCATGTCATAGAAACGGACATCTCCTTTCAGTTCCTGATACGTGATCGTACCGTCTGCCTGATGTGGATGTTTCCATGCCCACAGTCCGGTACGTTCTTCGCACTCTGTCAGGCTGCCGTCCTCATTTCTCTTTGCATTGACGAGCGTAACATATCCGTCATCAACCTCCGGCTCTTCATCCATCATACGGAAGATACGTTCCGCGCCGGCAAGGGCCATGATGATAGAGTTGAACTGCTGCGCGATCTGCATAAAAGGCTGAGTAAAACTCTTGGTAAACTGCAGGTAGGATGCGATCACACCAAGAGTCATGTTTCCGATCCCAAGAACAGAGAGAAATCCGCCCAGCACCGCTGTCAGCACGAACTGCAGGTTACCCAGGTTACCGATGATCGGTCCCATGATACTTGCAAATGTATGCGCATTTGAAGCGCTCACAAACAACTTCTCATTCAGCTCGTCAAACTCCTCCTTGGAGATCTTCTCATGATTGAATACCTTGACCACTCTCTGGCCGTTCATCCGTTCTTCCACAAAGCCGGTCACGCTCGCAAGGTCAAGCTGCTGGCGGATGAAGTATTTTCCGCTGTTGCCCGCTACAACCCTGGACACCAGGATCATCACACCGATCATCACGATGGCAAGCGCCGTCAGGATCGGGCTCAAGACCAGCATAGAGATAAATGTGACCACAATGGTAAATGAAGACATCAGCACCTGCGGGATGGACTGGTTGATCATCTGCCTTAATGTATCTGTATCGTTCGTGTAAAGGCTCATGATGGAACCGGTCGTATTCTGGTCAAAGTAACGGATCGGAAGTTTCTGCATATGCTCGAACATCTCATCGCGGACACGCTTGAGCACGCCCTGGCCGATCACGACCATCATCCGGCTGTAAACAAATGTTGCTATAACACCGAAAAGGAAGATCGTTCCCAATACGGTGAGTGCCTTATAAAGTTCGGCGTAATTCGGATCCTTCTGCCCTATAAGCGGGATGATATAGTCATCCAGCAGGAATTTCAGGGACAGTGAAACTGAGATCGACGCGACAGAACTTATAAGGATGCAGATGATGACCACAATAAACTGCAGTTTATATGTACCTGTCACATATTTCATCAGCCGTTTCGCTGTCTTGAGCGTACCTTTATTGATCGTAGGCTTTTCCTGCTTATTCATTGTCGTCACCTCCCTTCACCTGTGATTCATATACTTCTCTGTAGATCTCATTTGTCTTAAGAAGCTCTTCGGAAGTTCCGATGCCGTTGATCTCTCCGTTGTCCATAACGATGATCATATCCGCATCTTCCACGGAAGAAACTCTCTGCGCGATGATGATCTTTGTCGTATCCGGGATCTCCTCACGGAACGCCTGACGTATCAGGGCATCCGTTCTTGTATCCACAGCACTTGTGGAATCATCCAGGATCAGGATCTTGGGCTTCTTGAGCAGTGCCCTTGCGATACAGAGCCTCTGTTTCTGGCCGCCGGAAACATTGTTACCGCCTTCCACGATCATTGTCTCATATTTGTTCGGGAATTCATTGATAAACCCGTCGGCCTGGGCCAGGCGACAGACTCTCTGAACTTCCTCGTCACTTGCGTTCTCATCACCCCATCGGATGTTCTCATAGATACTCCCGGTAAAGAGCACGTTCTTCTGGAGGACCATGGAAACCTGGTCACGGAGATCCTTCAGATTATATCTGCGGACATCCACTCCGCCGACTTTAACGCATCCATCTGTCACATCATAGAGCCTGGGGATCAGCTGCACCAGAGTAGACTTGGCGCTTCCGGTGCCTCCGATGATGCCGATGATCTGTCCGCTCTTGATATGGAGATCCACATCCTTCAGCGACAGGTTCCCACCCTTTCCGGAATAACTGAAGTTCACATGCTCAAAATCAATATCACCATTCTTCACCTCTGTCACTGCGTCAGCCTCATCTTCCATCTCTGGCACTTCGTCCAGTACTTCCGTGATACGGTCTGTGGAAGCCTCGGCGATCATGATCATGACAAACACAAAAGATACCATCATCAGAGACATAAGGATCTGAAGCGCATACACGATAACACTGGTCAGTTCTCCGGTCTGCATGGTCTGATTGATGATACCTTCGCCGCCGATGAGCACCATGACAATGACGACCGTATAGACTGTAAACTGCATTACAGGAGAGTTCCATGCTACGATCTTCTCAGCCTTTGTGAAGAGGTCGAACACGATCTTTGAGATCTTTCCAAATTTTTCATTCTCGTGATCGGCACGAACATACGCCTTTACCACACGCGCCGCATTCACATTCTCCTGGACCGTATTGTTCAGGATATCATACTCATCAAATACCTTGATAAAGTGCGGATGTGCTTTCTTTGCGATAAAGATAAGGACACCTCCCAGTACCGGGATCGAGATCAGCATCATAACTGCGATCGGCACATTGATCGTCAGCGTCATGATCAGTGACAGGACGATCATGATCGGAGCCCTTGCCAGCATACGGATGGTAAACATATATGCCATCTGCACATTCGTGATATCTGTGGTCAGCCTTGTGACAAGTCCTGACGTTGAAAAATGATCGATATTCCCGAAGGAAAAATCCTGGATCTTATAAAAAATATCATGGCGGAGGTTCTTGGCATAGCCTGCCGAAGCGATCGCGGCAAGCTGCCCTGCCTTGGCTCCGAAAAACAACGCCAGTATGGCCATTACAACAAGCAGGACCCCTGTCTTGACAATGTAGCCCATATCCCCCTGCATGATCCCGATGTCAATGATGTTCGCCATCAAAAGCGGAATCAGCACTTCCATCAGTACCTCCAGCGCGACAAGCACCGGAGTCAGAAATGATTGCCGTTTGTACTCCCGTACAGAACGGAGTAATTTCCTATTCATGGTCTGTTATCTCCTCTCCGTTACATCTTTTCTCATTACCAGACAAGTTTGCTGAGATCTGCTCCAGGACGCTCCGGCAGATCTCCATATCCCGTTTCGAGATCCCCTGTCTCAGGATCTTTTCCACATAGCGTATGTTTGAAAGGATCTCCTCCCGGACTCCTTCCGCCTTCTCCGTGGGGACAAGCTTCTTCAGCCTTGCATCCCATTCCACATTCTCACGGGTCACAAAACCGTTTTTCTCGAGAAGCTGCAGGATCCCGCTCGCAGTGGAACGCCGGATCTTGAACTCCTTCTCGATATCTTTCTGATAGATGTCTTTATTCATACTCTGGAACAGAATATAGTGCAGAACTCTTTTCTGCATATTCGTCAGTTCGCTCTCCTCCTCATGAAAACACATCTGTCTCTTCAGCTGATGAGAGATCATGTTGATCAATCTCCCCACATCATCCTGTGCCGGATCATGGGCGTCCTTTATAGCCATATCACATACGCTCCCTTGTTTTGTTCGGTAACTAACAATATACTATAAAACATAAATTTTATTGTCAATCCACAAAATGCACAAAAGAACTTATGTTTTTCTGTGATTCTTGCATCCTACTTTTCATCTTCCCTATCTGAATTTTCTTGTAATATACCCAAAACTTATCCAAATGGTCTGAACAACTTCTGTACTTTACGATAATTCCACTTTAAATCCACACATAAAACTCCGTTTTTTCGCACAAAAATGTGGAAATGTAAATCGAATAATTGTATAATATAATTCAGTAAAATGAAAGAGAGGGCTCACTATGAAGCAAAATAACATGTTAGCTATGATTTTGGCTGGTGGCCGAGGAACCCGTCTGCATGAACTGACAAAAAAGGTAGCTAAACCTGCCGTTTCATATGGCGGTAAATATCGCATTATTGATTTTCCGCTCAGCAACTGTGCAAACAGTGGAATCGATGTTGTCGGAGTTCTGACGCAGTACGAATCCGTTCTTCTCAACAGCTACGTTGCAGCCGGAAGACGCTGGGGTCTTGATGCAAAAGACAGCGGAGTTTACGTTCTGCCGCCCCGCGAGAAAGCGGACGCGAACCTGGATGTGTACAGAGGTACGGCGGATGCTATCTCACAGAATATCGACTTTATTGATACATATTCCCCGGAGTATCTCCTGATCCTTTCAGGTGACCACATCTACAAGATGAATTACGCGAAGATGCTGGCTTATCACAAGGAGAACAACGCAGATGCAACGATCGCCGTCATCGAGGTTCCGATGAAGGAGGCAAGCCGTTTCGGTATCATGAATACGGACGAGACTACCGGCCGTATCGTTGAATTTGAAGAGAAACCGGAGAAACCGAAGAGCAATCTTGCTTCCATGGGTATCTATATCTTCAACTGGAAGCTGCTCCGCAAACTGCTCATGGCAGATATGAAGGATCCGGATTCCAGCCATGACTTCGGAAAGGATATCATCCCAACTCTGCTGAATGACGGAAAGAGCCTTTACGCGTACAAATATAAGGGGTACTGGAAAGATGTAGGAACGATCGATTCTCTCTGGGAAGCGAACATGGATCTTCTGGACAAGAACAACGAGCTCGATCTCAACGATCCCACATGGAAGATCTATACAGAAGACGTGGTTTCACTTCCCCAGTATGTCGGCCCGGATGCTGTGATCGACAGGGCATTCATCACCCAGGGATGCGTGATCGACGGAACCGTAAAGAATTCTGTCCTGTTCACAGACAGTAAAGTCGCTGCCGACGCCAAAGTCATTGACAGCGTCCTGATGCCCGGCGCCGTGGTAGAGGAAGGCGCTGTCGTACAGCGCGCCCTTGTAGCCGATGGGATCAGGATCGGAAAGAACGCCGTTGTCGGAAGCGCCGACAGCGAAAACATCGAGCTTGTTGCAAAACGTGTAAAGGGGGAAGAGTAATATGAGTAAGGCATTTGGAATTGTTAATTTTGCCGGCAATCACATTTCTGTGGACGGGCTTCAGGAGTTCCGTCCCGTCGGGGCTTTCTCATTCCTCGGCAGATACCGTGTTATCGATTTCCCGATCTCCAACATGAGCAACAGCGGGATTGATAATATCCAGGTATATATCCGGAGGAAACCGCGTTCCCTGACCGAGCATCTTGGAACAGGACGCCACTATAACATTAATTCAAAGCGCGGCAAACTTCATATTTTATACACAGAGTCCAATATGGTGAGTGACCTTTATAATACTGACATTGCTGCATACATCGAGAACCTTGATGTGATCCAGCGCGTGCAGTTCCCGTATGTTGTGATCGCACCGAGTTACATGGTATACACACAGGATTACAGCAATCTGCTCCAGACACATATCGATTCCGGAGCTGACATCACACTGATGTATCACTCTGTTGATACCGCAAAAGAGGAGTTCTTAAACTGCTATACTCTTGATATCAACAAGCAGAAAGGTGTAGACGCGATCCCGCTGAACCGCGGAAACGCAAAGAACAAAAACATCTTCATGGATACATATGTAATGAAGAAAGAGCTTTTCCTGGATCTTGTAAACAAGGCACACAAGATGTCCGGAATGTACTCACTCGTTGACATCGTTGACGAGATGTGTCATGAGCTCGATATCCGCGCAGTGGCTCACCGCGGCTACTTTGCAGCGATCTCTGATTTTAACAGCTACTATAAAGCAAATATGTCTCTCATCGACCTGAAGAACGCGACGAATCTGTTCGTCAACGACTGGCCGATCTACACAAGGACAAATGACTCCTGCCCGACACAGTATTTCGATGGCAGCTCCGTAAAATCATCCGTCATCTCCAACGGCTGCCTGATCGAAGGCTCTGTTGAGAATTCCGTTATCGGAAGAGGATGTATCATTAAAGAAGGGGCTATCGTAAAGAACTGTGTGATTTCCGCAGATGTTACGATCGGAAAAGGAGTGCACGCAGAGAATCTTGTGGTGGACAAACATGCAAGACTCATCCGGGGCAAGAGAGTCATCGCAACTCCGGATAAACCGGGATATATCAGACGCGGCGACACGCTGTAAATCTGATTTTGAATCTGGCGGGTGAGGATGAAGGGGTCCGCCGGAGATATGAATTGTCTGCGGACACGCTTTCGCTCGGAAAACAATGCAGCGGACACATAAGAGCGCAAAGGACGCGCTCTAAGTGCCGGCATTGTTTAACGGTCCTTAGACAACACATACCTCCGGCTGGGCTTATCCCTCACGCCGGCAGATCTCAAAATAAGAAAAAACAAAGGGGAGCGTTTTCGAGAGAACGCTCCCCTTTTTGGATGACAATTTTATAGCCCTGGAACTGCCGACCTGAGTGTAGCAGAAATCTGCGGGAGATGGCTGCGAAAGCCTTTCGCGGAGGCGGCATGGGCGGCGCAGGCTCCGCGGATACACCGCGACAGCCTCCGCAGTTTTCGGACTTCTAGCACTTCGCCCAGTCCCCCGCCAGTCCCGGGCTTACTTCCGGTTCTTGTGATATATGATCGCCAGCCCTTTCAACAGCAGTTCATCATCCAGGATAATCTTTCTTCTGCAGTAAGGTACTATCTTCTTCGCCAGCCCTCCGGTGGCGATCACTGTCACCTCTCCGTCCAGTTCTTCCTCCAGCCGGTCGATGAGGCCGTCTATCGCCGCTGCACTGCTGTAGATTGCTCCGCTCTTCATGCACTCTACCGTATTTTTCCCGATGATGTGCTCCGGAGCCTCAAGGCTGATGCCGCCGAGCTGGGACGCATTGGCCGTCAGAGAATCCAGAGAAACGCCAATTCCCGGATAGATCATGCCGCCCACATAGTTTTTATTCTTATCGATCACACAGACCGTGTTCGCCGTACCCATGTCAAAGATCAGCATGGGCACCGGATACTCCGCGATCGCCGCAACGGAATCCACCACCAGATCGCTTCCCAGCTGCGCCGGGTTGTCAATCCGTATGTTCAGACCGGTCCGGATGCCTGCGCCCACGACCAGGACTTCCTTTTTCAGTATCTTCTCCACCGCCATCTTCGCCACAGTAGTAATCTGAGGAACGACAGACGATATAATCCCGCCCTCCAATTCCTGATTCCTGATGTGATAGATATCAAGGACATTCTTGATATCTATGGCATATTCCAGTTCCGTCTTTGTCCGCACCGTGGAAAGTCTTTCAACGAATATGGCGCGATTCCCGTCCATGCACCCAATCACGATATTTGTATTTCCGATATCAATCGCTAAAATCATTTCAGAACCCCAGTCTTTCCCTGACATTTTTCTTCATAAGGACTCTTCCAATACAGAGTGTGAGCACGCCTGCTACGATCGCCTCCGGAACTCCGTTGATCCCGATGACCGTCAGTATAAATGTGTAGACCGCCGACACCGCAACGTCGTTTGCCGCCGCGTAACCTTCCCGGAAGAACACAAAGATCAGGTTCATCACCAGCAGAGTATTCACGAGGGCGCCGGATATACCTGCAAGGATCAGACCGATATTTGACACGCCCTCCTTCTTCCTGAAGTGCATTGCCAGTTTATAAACATAAAACGGCAGAACGCCGACCAGGATCCTCGGGACGAAACAGATGATCACACTTCCAATCCCCCCGCTCACATCGCCGATACTGTAAAACGGCGTAAACACAAATGATGTGGGAGTCGGATTCATAGTGTTATTGATAAAGCTGGTGAGCCCGAATAAAAATCCCAGCGCCCCGCCTTTTTTCGGTCCCATAAGCAGCGAAGCGATAATGACCGGTATGTGTATGATCGTTGCACGGGTAAATCCAAGTGGAATATATCCGAGAAAGGGGGTGAACGCCATAATGATCACGATAGCGCCGAATATCGCCGTCTGGACCATCCCCGTCGTACTGATCCTGCTGCCTGCCTGCTGCCCGTTCTGTGGCTGTCTGCCTGTTTCTAAATTCTTCATAACTGCCTCCTTGGTTATCATTCTCTTTTTCTCTGAGATACAATACTAATACTGGCACAGAAGATCTTTCCTCTGTTCAATTTTAAGTTTACCGATCCGGAATCTGTCCTCCGAATCCTGACGCCGTCTCCTTATTCTGCCGTGCGCCTTTTCATGATCTGATCCACGAGCTTTGAGGCTGCCTCCTCTTTCGTCATCTTGTCGAGTGAAACTTCCCCGTCCTCCGTAATGATCGTGATCACATTCGTGTCGCCGCCAAAGCCTGCTCCTTCTGTCTTCAGGCTATTCGCGGCAATCATGTCCACGTTTTTCCTTCTTAATTTCTTTCTGGAATTCTCCAGAACGTTTTCTGTTTCCATTGAGAATCCGCACAGGAACTGTCCGGGTCTCTTATGGCTTCCCAGCCAGGAAAGAATATCGTCTGTCCGCTCCATCTCGAGCACCAGTTCTCCTTCCTGCTTCTTGACCTTCTCGCTGCTCACATTTCTTGGCCGGTAATCCGCCACTGCCGCCGCCTTGATGATGATATCCTGTTCCGGCGCACGTCCCGTTACCTCCTCGAACATCTCCCTGGCCGTAGTGACCGGGACAAAATCGATGAACTCCGGGTGTTCCAACATGGACGGACCGCTCACTAATGTGACATTCGCACCGCGCCGCATACAGACTTTCGCTATGGCATATCCCATCTTTCCGGTAGAATGGTTGGTGATATACCTCACCGGATCCACCGGCTCCTGGGTCGGTCCCGCCGTCACAAGGACGTTCAGGCCTGCCATATCTTTCTCATATGCGGTCTCCCGCAGGATATACTCCATCAGCAATGCCGGTTCCGGCATCTTCCCTGCTCCGGTATCTCCGCACGCGAGGTATCCCACCGCCGGGGCAATGACCCCGTAGCCGTATCCCCGCAGGATCTGAAGATTATCCTGGACAATAGGATTTTCAAACATGTTGGTGTTCATCGCCGGAGCGATATACACTGGACATTTGCACGCCATGACCGTGGTCGTCAGCATATCGTCGGCAATACCGTGAGCGATCTTTCCGATCACATTCGCGCTGGCCGGAGCAATCATCACCATGTCCGCTTTCTTCGCCAGAGATACATGTTCCACGCTGAATTCAAAATTCCGGTCAAACGTGTCTACCAGGCACTTGTTGCCGGTCAGCGTCTCAAATGTGATCGGATTGATGAAATTCGTGGCGTTCTTCGTCATCAGGACATGAACGTCCGCATTCAGCTTTTTCAGCACGCTGGCAAGATTTGCCGTCTTATACGCCGCAATGCTCCCCGATACTCCGAGCAGGATCGTCTTTCCTTTAAGCATAGTCTTCCCCCTTTCTTTTTTTCTGCTTCATTATATTGCAAGTTCCAGGAAAAATCAACGCAAAGCCGTGTCTTTCCTGAGCACACGGAGCAGAATCAGCATCACCGCCGGGAAGAGGATTGCCGCAAAAAGTCCTGCTTTCAGTCCGAACTTGGGCAGATGCTCCGCCACGAAGCTGACCACTCCCGGACCTGCCGCGCATCCCACATCTCCGGCAAGAGCAAACAGGGCAAACATCAGCGTTCCGCCCTGAGGGCAGTGCTTCACGGCAAGGCTGAAGGTCCCCGGCCACATGATCCCTACGGAAAGGCCGCAAAGACCGCATCCCGCCAGGGCAAGAAGAGGATTTTTCATAAAGACTGCAAGAAGATAACTGCACACGCACAGTACACCGCTGCCAGCCATGAATTTCCGGAGATTCATCTTTTCACCGAATTTTCCGTAAAACGCTCTGGAGCTGCCCATAAGAACAGCGAAAAGACAGGGGCCCAGAAGGTCTCCCATAGTCTTGGAAAGATTCAATCCATCCTCTGCAAACATGGACGCCCACTGAGACATTCCCTGCTCTGACGCTCCCGCGCAGATCATAAGTCCGATAAAAATCCAGAAGATGCCGGAGGACACAAGCTGCTTCGCCGGAGTCCTGTCTTCCTCCTCCACCAGGTGACGGATCGGCACTCTGGTAAAGATGAGCAGGTTCAGGATCGGGACAAGGCTCCAGAGGACAGGGATCAGGTACCATCGATCCATCCCGAGTATGGTAAACCCGACCGTGGAAAGCACAACTACCGCCACATGTCCCCAGCAGTAGAAGGAGTGGAGCAGACTCATGGCCGCGTCCTTTGCATGGGAGGAAGGCGCCGCCTCCACGATAGGACTTACAAGCACCTCGATCAGTCCGCCTCCAACGGCTCCCAGTGCCATCGACGCCACAAGTCCGAGATACGCGTTTTCAAGCACAAACGGAAGTGTCCCCATACAGATCAGTCCTGCTGCGCTGCACGCATGAGCCAGGATCACAGACGCCCTGTAGCCGATCCGGTCCGCATATTTCGCTGCAGCCATATCCGTCAGGATCTGCACTCCGAAATTAATGGTGATAAGCAGCCCGATACGCTCCAGCGAGATACCGAACTCCCTCTGAAATGTCAGAAAGAGGAGGGGTGCAAGATTGTTGATGACTGCCTGCACCACATACCCTGCATAACACGCATATATCGTATAATTATAGTTTTCACTGATCTTTTTTGCTATCATGGTCTTTTCCCGCATTTCTGCTTCCTCCGAAACTCATCATGGGCTCCATTATACTCTGCGGCAGGTTATTCCACAATGTTTTCATGTATAATTTTCCTCCCGGGGCAAAAACTATATCAGACGGAAAATATATCAATCCACTATTTCAAGGAGGATATCACAGATGGATGAACAGACAAGAAAACTTCTGGAGGAATGCAGCTCCGGATGCAGGATGGCGGTGGACAGTTTCGGACAGGTCAGAGAGTACGTTCAGGATACGAACCTGCTCCGTCTGATCGACGATTACACAGAAAAGCACCGCCAGCTCGAGGATGAGGCTGCTTCCCTCCTGAAAGAGGCCGGAAAGCCTGAAAAAGAACCGGGAATCATGGCGACCACGTTTTCCTGGTTCACCACCGGGATCAAACTGACCATGGACAGCAGCAACTCACAGGTTGCAAAGCTCCTCATGGACGGATGCAATATGGGCATCAAGACTCTCGGCGAGAAGGCAAACCGGTATGGAAACGCCGACAGAAAAGCCTCTGCCCTCACGCAGAAGATCATACGCACAGAAGAAGAACTGATGAAAAAACTCCAGGAATATCTCTGATGCAGGCATCTCACTCTCAGAAAACTATATCAGGCAAAGCAGCCTCAATCCGCCGCTCTTCTCTCGCAGAATTTTGCGGACACGGACTGCTTTGCATTTTTTCATCTTTTTTCTACTCTTTTCCCTCAAAATGTACTATACTGTCCGCATAGGAGTTTTTACAAAGGAGTACATACAGCAATGCTGAAATCATACATCGCATTTGACCTTGAAACCACAGGACTGGATCCTCAGGAAAACGAGATCATCGAGATCGGGGCTCTGAAGGTGCGTGAGGGAAAAGTAGCGGATCGATTCATGGAGTTTATCCGCCCCCTCTCACCGGTTTCCGCCACGATCACAGACCTGACCGGAATCACCAATGAGATGGTCGCAGACGCTCGCCCAAGGAAAGCCGTGATCTCAGATTTCCTGGACTTCTGCGAGGACGACGTCCTGGTAGGGCATAACATCGCTTTCGATTACAGCTTTATGAAGGCCGGGGCTGCCATGGACAATCTGCCTTTCGAAAAAATGGGCATTGATACGCTGAAGATTGCCCGCAAGGTTCACAAAGATCTGGACTCCAAGAGTCTGGGGCGACTCTGTGCATATTATCACATTGAAAACAAAGCTGCTCACCGGGCATACCACGACGCCCTCGCCACGGCAAAGCTGTACCAGACTCTGGCACACTATTTTGAGGCGGAGGATCCGAAACTTTTCAAGCCCATGCAGCTCACCTATAAAATAAAGAAGCCTCAGCCCGCCACGCCGAAGCAGATTGCCTTTCTGGAAAGCCTGATCCGCAAGAAAGGCGCATCCCTCCAATGGGATCCTGAGACGATCAGCAGAAGCGAGGCGTCAAGAATGATCGACGGACTGTTGAAGGGGTAGGCTCCTGCACTGCAGCCATCAAAGAGACCGCAGCCGTTATCCTTCCGATAACAACTGCGGTCTCTCTGTATTCTTATTCACATATTTGTTTCAAACCAGATCATATTTAACTACATCCATATTCACCGTTCCGTCTGCGAAGAAGGAAATCCCGTCCGCTGACTGATCCGTATACATGGTCGCTGTCAGGACGTGTTCCCCATCGTTTACAAAGACTTCCACGCTGAACCGGTCCAGGATCACTCTCATCTTCAGTTCCCCGTTTGTGCTGTTCACAAGACTTCTCCTCTGGTGGATGATCGCTCTTCTTGAGCCGGAGAATTTCCGGTCCACCTTGAGGACCGACTCATGGGGGCGGAAGCTGATCGCCGTCTGGTACTTCTCGTCCTGGGCAAAGCGCAGCGCAAACTTCTGATAAAGCTTCTCCCCCTCACCCGGACGCAGAGTCAGTTCCATATCCACTTTTCTTCCCCTGATTCCGTTCAGACTGATTACATCAGAGAAAGTGACGTTGTGGTATTCCACTTTGTTTCTCCTCATTGCATCCAGTTCTCTCAGCGGTCTCTGGTAAAGACGGCCGTCTTTTATAAAGAGCTCTCTTGGAAGACTCATCTGTCCGAACCACTTTTCCTCCGGAGAGCGAAGGCTGCAGGCGTCCCAGTTCTGCATCCAGCCGATCATCACCCGGCGGCCGTCCGGAGTCAGAACGGTCTGGGGCGCATAGAAGTCAATGCCATAGTCAATTGCCTGATCATGATGTTCCGAAAATGTTCCGGTTTTCTCGTCGTACTCTCCGATCATGCAGAGCGTTCCGTTTCCGTTATGATATTCAAATCCTTCCGGCAGCATATCCTGCGGACTTGTCAGAAGGACCCATTTCCCGTCCAGTTCAAAAAAGTCCGGGCACTCCCACATCTTGCCGAAACGGTTGTGGTTGGCCGCGAGTACACTCTTGAAGTTCCAGTGAAATCCGTCCGGACTGGTATAAAGCAGGATCTGTCCGCTCCCGTCCGCCGGACGGTTCCCCACGACACAGCAGTAAGTGCCGTCTTCTCTCTGCCACATCTTCGGATCCCGGAAGTCATACCGGCTTGAGCCCTCCGGCAGATCTTTTTCACTCAGGACCGGATTTCCCTCATACTTTTCATAATCTACTCCGTCTCCCACGGCAAGACACTGTGTCTGTACGCCACAGACGCCGCCGTTTTGCTGACGCTCATCCAGGACTCCTGTATACATCAGGAGATGCCTTCCGTCCGGGAGCGTCACCGCGCTCCCGGAAAAACATCCGTCCCGGTCATAAGCCTCATCCGGCGCCAGGGCCGCAGGGAGGTATTCCCAGTGCAGAAGGTCTTTGCTCACCGCATGTCCCCAATGCATGGCCCCCCATCTCGCCTCATAAGGATAATACTGATAAAACATATGGTACTGTCCGTTATAGTAAGAGAAACCATTTGGATCGTTCATCCAGCCTGTACGTGTAGACAGATGGAACTCCGGGCGTTCCTCTTTCTTTATCATTTTTTCAGAAGCTTCTTCGTATTTTCTCGCTTCAC
>DWUT01000085.1 GCA_019120615.1 Candidatus Mediterraneibacter norfolkensis | reverse complement strand
CACAAGTCTTTGAGAGAGGAGATAAGAACGATGGAAAGTTATATGGAGATGCTCGCCAGACTTGCAAAAGAAGCTTCGCGTACTGCGGCAAAGTTAGGTACGGATGATAAAAACAGGGGATTGCTCGCCGTAGCAGACGAGCTTATAGATCAGAAAGAGATGATCCTGGAAGAAAATGCGAAAGATGTGGAGGCAGCGAAAGCCAAAGGAACGAAACAGTCCCTGATCGACAGGCTGGCTCTCTCAGAGAAAAGGATCGAGGATATGGCAGTGGGCTTAAGGCAGATTGCTGCACTGGATGATCCCATCGGGGAAGTCCTCTACATGAAGACCCGTCCCAACGGGCTGCGCATCGGACAGAAGAGAGTGCCTCTCGGCGTGGTGGGGATCATTTACGAATCCCGCCCGAACGTGACGGCGGATGCTTTCGGTCTGTGCTTTAAGACAGGAAATGCTGCGATCCTCCGGGGCGGAAGCGATGCGATCCATTCCAATCAGGCAGTGGTGCGCGCCATAAAGGCGGGGCTGAGGAAGGCAAAGCTGTCCCAGGACCTTGTTCTCCTTGTGGAAGATACCAGCAGAGATGTTGTAAATGAGATGATGAAGCTACATGGTCTGATCGATGTGCTGATCCCCCGGGGCGGCGCAGGTCTGATCGCGAATGTGGTAGAGAACAGTACGGTCCCTGTCATCGAGACCGGCACAGGGAACTGCCATGTCTATGTGGACGCTTCCGCGGACATTGAAATGGCGGCGAATATCATCGAGAACGCGAAGACCCAGCGTATGGGCGTGTGCAATGCCTGCGAGTCGCTGGTCATCCACAACGGCATCGCACAGGAAGCGCTTCCCCGCATTGTGACAAAGCTGAAGAATCACGGCGTGGAGATCCGGGGAGATGAACGGGCGCAGGCAATCAGTCAGGAGATCGTGCCCGCGACAGAGGAAGACTGGGGAACCGAATATCTGGACGCCATTATTTCCGTGAAGATCGTGGACTCCATCGACGAGGCGATCGCTCATATCAATAAGTACAACACCGGACACTCCGAGTCGATCGTGACGAAAGATTATGAGAATGCGCTGAAGTTCCAGGACGAGATTGACGCGGCAGCGGTTTATGTGAACGCATCCACCCGTTTTACAGACGGATTTGAGTTCGGGTTCGGTGCTGAGATCGGTATCAGCACACAGAAGCTCCACGCAAGAGGCCCAATGGGACTGAAAGCTCTGACAACCACGAAATACATCATCTTTGGGAACGGTCAGATCAGGAAATAAGAACAAACTTGTGAGTAAAAATCCCTCCATCCGGGACGTGCTCTGAAAGACAGCGGAGCACCGGATGGAGGGATTTTTGATAGATGAGTCCGGCAGGCGCCTGACGCGTCTGCACGCCTGGCTTATCTTCCGCCTGCCTGCCACCGGGAATAAATCCGGTATCCGGCAGCCAGCAGCAGGATGCAGAGCAGAAGATAGAGTATGGGACCGGCCTGCCATGAGGTCAGGTAAGTGCCGAAGAAGGGGACCAGCCGGTCATTGTGGATGGTTCCTCCCGGGGAAACCAGATTCAGAGGCATAAATTCCCATATCTGGGAGGCGATGCGGTAAGAGTCCGGGATATTGAGGAAACCGGTCAACAGCAGGACGCCGAGCAGGATACCCATGGCAGGGATGCCGCTTTTGAACCGCTCTGAGAAAAACAGCGCCGCGCAGCACTGGAGGACAGAGGCGACCAGACAGAGCCCGGAGAGGATCAGGACTGCTTCGCCCATGGTCATGTCCCAGGATGCCAGCGGCACAAGCACCTGGATCGGGACGTCAGAGCCTTCTGTTCCGTACATGAGAAAGGAAGGGACAATGACGGAGAGGAGCATGATCAGGGACGCGGCAAGTGAAAAGGTGATCCCGGTAAAGAGCTTTGCAAAATAGACCGGCGCTTTCCCGAAACGGCTGCACAGGATCAGCTGATCTGTTTTCCCTGTGTGTTCTGAGCTGAATACGGAAGAGAGGCATACCGCGATGAGGAAACTGAGCATGGCGCTGACGGTGATCATGGAACTGGCGATCATGTCATAGCTGCCGCTGTATCCATATGAAAAAGGAATCTCCAGAGAGTCCTCTTTCTCAGAGAGAAACTGCTTCTCGCCTTTCGTAAGTCCGTCTTCCGCCCAGTTCTCCTTTATGGCTTCTGCCCGGAGAGCATACAGTTCATCTGCGCTGCCGGTGAACTGGGATCCATCTTCGATCTTCAGAAAATCTCCCACGGAGTAGAGGATAAAACTCCTGATCCCGTCATACCGGATCGAGGCGGGAAGGCCGTTTTCAAGAATTTTATCTGAATCCAGTGCGGTGCGCATCTCTTGCAGAAGACTGTCGTCGATGAGGCGCCCTTTAACAGCTGAGGATTCCCTGCGCTGTGTCTGCTGCATCTCATACATTGTGCAGGTCTGTCCGGTCTCCGAGTTTGAGATGGATGCGGAGAAGGACGGGACAACGACGGAGAGTACGCTGAACGTCATCAGAAGGGGCAGAAGGAGCCAGACGGCTTTCTTTTTAAACAGTTTTTTGTATTCGAATCGTACAAGTGCCCAGAAATTATACATGGTACATCTCCTCCTTTCCATTGCGTTTTTCTTCTATGTCATCGCGTCTTTCATCAAACTGCTCAAGATAAAATTCTTCCAGGTTCCCGCGGACTTCATCGGCTGAACCGTCGAAGATCAGCCGCCCGTCCCGGATCATAAGGATCCGGTCTGCGATCTGTTCCACATCAGAGACGATGTGGGTGGATAAGAGCACCACATTTTCCCTGCCGATCCGGTCAATCAGGTCCCGGAAGCGTACCCGTTCCTTGGGATCCAGTCCGGCGGTGGGTTCATCCAGCACAAGGAGCTTCGGACGGTTCAGGAGAGCCTGGGCAATGCCGAGCCTCTGTTTCATCCCGCCGGAGTAGGTCTTTATCCTGTTCTTTTCCCGCCCTTCCAGACCCACAAGAGAGAGCAGTTCACGGCTTCGATATCGTGCGTCCTTTTTGCGGAGTCCTTTCAGGGACGCCATGTACATGAGAAAGTCCATCCCGGTAAAATCGGGATAATAACCGAAATCCTGTGGCAGGTAACCAAGGATGGCACGGTAGTCTTCCTGGGAGACGTCCATGCCGTCAAAAGAGACGGTTCCGCTGTCAGGTCTTAAGATCCCGCAGATCATCCGCATAAGTGTGGTCTTACCTGCGCCGTTGGCACCCAGAAGACCGTGGACGCCGCTCCCCAGTCTGAGGGAGACGCGGTCAACGGCGATCTTGTTTTTATACTGTTTGGTCAAACGGTCGATGTATAGTTCCATATTGATTCCTCCGATTGTCTGAGATATTTTCTGAGTTCCAGCGCTGCCGCCGCACCGAGCAGGAACACCGCCGGCAGGGCAGCATGGGATAAGACGCCATATACTGCAGGTCCTGCAGCGGAAAGGACAAGGCAGCCGGCGCTGACACCGGTGCCCGCCGCGGCGCACAGCGTGATGCTGTTCCGGTTCCGTGACCGGCGCAGGATCATAAGATCCAGGGTGCAGGTGAGCAGATATGGAGTGAGAAGGATGCCGGAAGTGACTGCCGGACCGGTCCCCCATGCAGTACACAGGAACGGGATGAGCGCTGTCAGCACGATCAGGTTTAAAGCTCCTGCGAGAAACAGTCTTGCGCAGAGAACGGAGTGAAGAGAGAACCTCGTGTGCATTTCCAGTTCATCCATTCCGAAGCGGGCGGAGCGGCTCCCTTCTGCCATTGTCGTGAGCGCCAGATAGGGGATGCATGCTGAGAGCGCCCCTAAAAACTGTCTGCTGTCTATTCCCGCCGCCCGGATATTCTCCGCGGAAAAGAGCAGAACAGTAAGAAACAGACCAGGAGAGAAAAACCAGTTCCGCAGCCGGATATATCCTGCCTGGATCCGGAGAAATTCGGGAAAAGAGATCCCGGGGGCTGCTTCCGGTGAGAAGAACGCCTTTTCGTATGCACTGCGCCAGCGCCGGCTCCGGAAGAATGCCGTTTTTTCACGGGAGGGCGGGATCCGGTAGATCCTGAGAAGTTCTTTCCGCAGATGCAGATTATTTTTCTTCATGATTTAAAATCCTCCTTTTTTATATGGCCGGAAAGTAATTTCAGAGAGCGGTTCAGCCTCCGCCGGACGGCAAAACGGGAAAGGTTCATGATCTTTCCGATGTCTGAGACCGGAACTTCGTTGATATATCTCAGACAGACGATCTCCCGGTCTGCGCCGTCAAGCTGCCTTAAAGCCTGCGCCAGCGCCAGGGAGTCGGTGAGGGCACCCTCGCAGGATGGCGCGGGGAAGATTTCGGGATCTTCCGTATGTGATACCCGGTCCGGCCTGTTTGAATATCTGCGCATATAGTCGATACACAGATTTCGCGCGATGGTATAGAGAAAAGCGAGAGGCTTTCCCATGTCTCTGTATTCTGAAGCTTCAAGAAAACGAAGGAAGGTCTCCTGTGCCATGTCCTCTGCGGCATGCCTGTCGTTCAAACGCAGATAACAGTAGCGATAGATATCGTCATAATACTGTTCCAGATCCATATCAGGTGACCTCCTTTCACAATGTATAACGGATGAGAAAGACGGAATGTGCGCACGACTTAAAAATTCTGCATCCGGATAGATTGATTATATCATGATGAAGCTGTCAGAAGGTTATGTTTGTACGGCACTCATGAATGCATTAAAATACTAAAATTATGCATATTTATAAATAATGCTTGCAAAATATACAATATAGATGTATTATTATGCAAGTAACCACTTGCGGGAAGAGAAGAAACGCTTTACTTCCTATTAAATGTGGTATATGATGGTGAAGGCGCCAAAAGCTTTTTGACGCCTGTGATACACAGAGAGTTACAGTGCGAACAGTAACATGTGAGATATAACTGACCAGGAAAGGACGTTTGAGAGATGATAAAAGTCGGAATTATCGGCGCCACCGGTTATGCGGGCGGCGAGCTTGTGAGGATACTGACAGGACATAAAGATGCTGAGATCAAGTGGTATGGCTCGAGGAGCTATATCGGGAAAAAATACGCAGATGTTTACAGGAACATGTTTCAGATCGTGGATGCGGAATGCATGGATGACAATATGGAGGAACTCGCGTCCCAGGTCGATGTGATCTTTACGGCGACGCCCCAGGGACTGTGCGCTTCCCTTGTAAATGAGGAGATCCTCTCGAAAGTGAAGATCATCGATCTGAGCGCGGACTTCAGGCTGAAGGACGTGAAAGTGTACGAGGAGTGGTATAAGATCGAGCACAAGGCACCCCAGTTTCTGGAGGAAGCGGTGTACGGACTCTGTGAGATCAACAGGGAGGACGTGAAGAAAGCGCGTCTGGTGGCAAATCCGGGATGTTATACGACCTGCTCCATCCTGACGGCATATCCGCTGGCAAAGGAAGGGCTGATCGATATGAGCACCCTGATCATCGACGCCAAGTCCGGAACGTCCGGGGCAGGACGTGGAGCAAAGCTTCCGAATCTGTTCTGCGAAGTCAATGAAAACATGAAAGCATACGGCGTGGCAAATCACAGACATACTCCCGAGATCGAGGAGCAGCTGGGATATGCGGCGGGAGAGAAGGTTGTCCTTAACTTTACGCCCCACCTTGTTCCCATGAACAGAGGGATCCTTGCGACGGAATACGCGAAGCTTACAAAAGAGGTGAGCTGGGAAGATGTGAAGGCCGTCTATGACAGATATTATGGAAATGAGAAATTCGTGCGTGTACTGGGGCAGGATGAATATCCGGAGACAAAATGGGTGGAAGGAAGCAACTATGTGGATATCGGCTTCAAGATCGATCCCAGGACGAACCGGATCATCATGATGGGAGCCATTGACAATCTGGTGAAGGGCGCTGCGGGACAGGCAGTCCAGAACATGAACCTGATGTTCGGCCTGGAGGAGAGTGAAGGGCTAGACCTGGTTCCCATGTTCCCGTGATCCCGGATCCGGGAACCGTGGGTTTCATTGCATCCTGAATTAGACAAGAGGTGGATTTATGATACGTGTTATGACGATCGATGATTACGACGAGGTATATGCGCTCTGGAAAAAGATCAAAGGATTCGGTATCCGGAGCATCGATGATTCCAGAGAGGGCGTGGAGCGCTTTTTGAAGAGAAATCCGACGACCAGCGTAGTGGCGGTCAAAGACGGGAAGATCGTGGGAAGTATCCTCTGCGGACATGACGGGAGACGGGGATGCCTCTATCATGTCTGTGTGGACGAGAAATACCGACGGCATGGGATCGGGAAAGATATGGTGGTCCATGCCATGAAGGCTTTGAAAGAGGAGCATATCAACAAGGTCTCCCTGATCGCGTTTACAAAAAATGATATTGGAAATGCCTTCTGGAACACCATCGGATGGACCGAGAGGCTGGATCTGAATTATTATGATTTTACATTAAATGAAGAGAACATCACAGCATTCAATGAGCAGTGAGCTGCCTGAAAACTGAGATGTACAGGAACAGACAGAGAAGATAACTTCGGAAAGGAAATGATCATATGAAGATAATCGAAGGCGGAGTGACCGCGGCAAAAGGATTTGAGGCGGCTGCAGCGGCAGCGGAGATCAAATACAAAGGGCGCACGGATATGGCGCTGATCTACAGTGAGAAACCTTGCAAGACGGCAGGCACGTTTACCACAAATGTGGTAAAGGCCGCCCCGGTAAAATGGGACAGGGCCGTGGTAGAGAGCAAGGTGAAATCCCAGGCGGTGATCGTCAATTCCGGCATTGCAAATGCGTGCACCGGAGAGGAAGGAATAGGGTACTGCCGTGAGACCGCTCAGGAGGCGGCGAAGATCCTGGGCGTGGATGCGGAGGGAGTGCTGGTCGGCTCCACCGGTGTGATCGGAATGCAGCTTCCCATGGACCGGATCAAAGCCGGCATCGCGAAACTGGCAGAGGCAAAGGGCGCCGGTACTTCAGATGGAACGGAAGCGGCGAAGGCCATCATGACTACAGATACGGAGAAGAAAGAAGCGGCGGTGACTATTGAGATCGGAGGAAAGACCGTGACCATCGGCGGGATGGCAAAGGGATCCGGGATGATCCATCCCAATATGTGCACCATGCTCTCCTTTATCACGACGGACGCGAAGATCTCGAAGAAAGCACTCCAGAAGGCACTCAGCACGGATATCCAGGATACCTATAATATGATCTCAGTGGACGGGGATACGTCTACCAACGATACGGTCCTCCTTCTGGCAAACGGCATGGCGGGAAATGAGAAAATCAAGGCGGACACTCCGGAATATGACATGTTCCTTGAAGCTCTCCACTATGTCAACGAGACCCTGGCGAAAAAGATAGCGGGAGACGGAGAAGGGGCGACCGCGCTGTTCGAGGCAAAGATCATCGGCGCCTCCACAAAAGAGCAGGCAAAGACTCTCGCGAAATCCATTGTCTGCTCCAATCTGACCAAGGCGGCGATCGCGGGACATGACGCCAACTGGGGAAGGATCCTCTGCGCCATGGGATACTCCGGCGCGGAGTTTGAACCGGAGAAAGTGGATCTGTACTTTGAGAGCAAAGCAGGAAAGCTGAAGATCATCGAGAACGGAGTGGCTCTGGACTACAGTGAGGAGAAAGCCACAGAGATCCTGTCTCAGCCGGAGATCACGGCCACGGCGGACATCAAAGAGGGCAGTGCAGAGGCCGCGGCATGGGGCTGTGACCTGACTCACGGATATATTGATATCAATGCAGATTACCGCAGCTGAGTCCTGCGGACAGGAGGATGTTATGAATAAGAATATGCAGCAATATCTGGACAAGGCGCAGGTGCTGATCGAGGCACTGCCTTATATCCAGCGTTTCAATCGAAAGATCATTGTCGTGAAATACGGCGGCAGCGCCATGGTGGACGAAAGTCTGAAAAAGCGAGTGATAGAAGATGTGACTCTGCTCAAGCTGGTCGGGTTCAAACCTATCATCGTACACGGCGGAGGCAAGGAGATCAGCAAATGGGTCGGCAAGGTCGGGATGGAACCGAAGTTTATCAACGGTCTCCGCGTGACTGACGAAGATACCATGGAGATCGCTGAGATGGTCCTGGGCAAGGTGAACAAGAGCCTGGTGCAGCTCGTGGAGGAGCTGGGTGTCCGCGCCATCGGGATCAGCGGAAAGGACGGCGCGCTCCTGAAAGTAGATAAAAAGTATTCTGACGGACAGGATATCGGATATGTGGGGGATATCAAGGAGGTCAATGCGCAGATACTCTACGATCTTCTGGAGAAAGATTTTCTCCCTATCGTATGCCCTGTCGGACTGGATGATGATTATAATACATATAATATCAATGCGGACGACGCTGCCTGCGCTATCGCCCGTGCAGTGAAGGCGGAGAAGCTGGCGTTCCTCACAGATATCGAAGGCGTATACAAGGATCCGGATGATCCGGATACGCTGATCTCGGAACTGCGGGTGGACGAGGCGAAGAAACTGATGGAGGAAGGATATATCGGCGGAGGAATGCTGCCGAAACTTCAGAACTGCATCGACGCCATTGAGAACGGCGTTTCCCGGGTACATATCCTGGACGGAAGGATCCCTCACTGTCTCCTTCTTGAGATCTTTACGAACAGAGGAATCGGAACCGCAATATTAAACAGTGAAGAAAGCAGGTATTATCATGGTGAATAATAAAATACAGGCAGCAGAGGAAAATCTGATCCACGTATACAACCGTTTCCCGATCGTGCTCGATCACGGAAAAGGCATGTATCTGTATGATACGGACGGAAAAGAGTACCTTGATTTCGCGGCAGGGATCGCCGTGTGCGGGCTGGGCTATGGCAACGAAGAACTGAACGAGGCTCTGAAGGCGCAGATAGACAAATTGTGTCATACCTCCAATCTCTATTATCATGAAAGCTGTGGAGAAGCGGCAAAAGAACTGAACCGTGTCTCCGGGATGGACAGAGTATTTTTTACCAACAGCGGTACCGAGACAAACGAAGGCGCACTGAAGGCGGCAAGGAGATATGCCTTCACAAAGAAAACCGGCAGATATGAGTTCATCGCTATGGAGGATTCTTTCCACGGAAGGAGTTTCGGCGCGGTATCCGTCACGGGGCATGACTCATACCGGGAGCCTTTTGAACCGGTGCTCCCCGGGGTAAAGTTCGCGAAATTCAATGATCTTGACAGCGTGAAGGCACTGGTCAGCGACAAGACCTGCGCCATCATCCTGGAACCCCTTCAGGGAGAAGGCGGGATCCATCTGGCGACTCAGGAATTCATGGAAGGGATACGGAAGATCTGCGACGACAATGATATCCTGATGATCTGTGATGAGGTCCAGTGCGGCATGGCGCGGACAGGTACCATGTTTGCATGGCAGGGATTCGGAGTGAAGCCGGACATTATCACCATGGCGAAAGCCATCGGAAACGGAATTCCCGTGGGTGCCTTTGCCATGACGGAGAAAGTGGCAGAGTATTCCCTGCAGCCGGGGGATCACGGCGCAACCTACGGAGGCAATCCGCTGGCGTGCACAGCCGTTAAGAAAGTGATCGAGATCTTTGAACGGGAGGATATTGTCGGACATGTGAATCAGGTGGCTCCCTATCTGACGAAACGTCTGGATGAACTCGTCGATGAGATGGACTGCGTCACGGAGAGGAGAGGGAAAGGTCTCATGCAGGGACTGGTGCTCTCAAAGCCTGCCGGAGAAGTGATCAGCCGCGCAATCGCGGAAGGGTTGCTGGTGATCCAGGCGGAAGGAAATGTGCTGCGTTTTGTACCGCCGCTGATCGTGGAGGAGAAACATATTGATGAAATGATCGGGAAGCTGAAAAAAGCGCTCGCATGAAAAAAGCAGAATTTTCTGAAAAAATGTGCATCGGGACCTGACCCTTTTGCAAAGGGGGCAGGCCCCGATGAATAAGAAACCAGTCATCGGACATACTATCTGAAAAGCGGGCATAAACTGCATGGAGGGATAGAAAAGATGACTGGTTTTATTATCGCACTTTTATCAGGCGCTCTGATGAGCGTACAGGGGGTATTCAATACCCAGGTGACAAAGACGACAGGAGTATGGGTCAGCAACGGCTGGGTGCAGTTCTCGGCTCTTATGGTCTGCCTTGCCGTCTGGTTCTTTACCGGCAGAGACAGTATCGCAGCGATCGGGAAGGTGGAGCCGAAGTATATGCTTCTGGGCGGCGTGATCGGCGCCGGGATCACCTGGACGGTGATCAAAAGCGTTGAAGCGCTGGGCCCGGCAAAGTCGGCGCTGCTGATCGTGATCGCTCAGCTTGCTGTTTCGTATATTATTGAGCTTTTCGGCATGTTCGGAATGGAGAAAGAGCCTTTTGACTGGAGAAAGCTGGGGGGGCTGGTGCTGGCGGTGATCGGGATCACGATCTTTCAGTGGGAGTAAACAGGAATATAAACCGTAATAATCCTGTAACATAATTTCAGAATTGTAACAAACCTGTAAATGTCTATTGTAATTCTGAGAGAAATTCGTTACAATGATACTGTCCGGCATAAAGGGGGATTCTTACAGCCTGCAGACTGTGAGGAAAATATGCAAGACAAGATACGGATAATAAAGAGAATATGTGTCCTGGCGTTGATGGCGCTCGTTCTCATCCTGCCGGGCTGTGGCAGCAGGGAAGGCGACGAGCTGGACGAGATCCGGATTTCGGATGAGACAGCGGAAGAGGAACCGGCGGCAGAAGGGCTGGAAGAAGGAACAGCGGACACAGTGGATGATGGAGAAGAGATCTCAGGAGAGATTTCACCCGATACAGAAGAGGACGCCCGGGAGACCGGGACTGTTTTTGTCTATGTGTGCGGGGCGGTCCATTCTCCGGGAGTATATGAACTGAAAAGCGGTGCGCGAATCTACGAGGCGATCGAGCTGGCCGGAGGGGTGACAGCGGATGCTGCCCAGGAACTGATCAATCAGGCCGAAGTGATCACTGACGGAGCGCGCATCTATGTACCGGATCAGGAGGAAGCGGAAGAATTCCAAAGCGGTACAGAGGGGCTGAGTACAGGAGTAACCAGTGGATCGGAAAAGGGAAAGATAAATATTAATACAGCCGGAAAAGATGAACTCATGACGCTGACAGGGATCGGCGAGGCAAAGGCGGAGAGCATTCTCAAATACCGGGAGGAAAACGGGAAGTTTGGGAGTATCGAAGAGCTGATGCAGGTTGGGGGCATCAAAGAGGGAGTATTTAATAAAATAAAAGATGACATAACAATATAGAGCGGGAAAAGTGAAATATGAGTAAGAAGATATTAGTAGTAGATGATGAAAAACTGATCGTGAAAGGGATCCGTTTCAGCCTGGAGCAGGAGGGAATGGAAGTTGACTGTGCCTATGACGGGGAGGAAGCGCTTGAATACGCAAAGAACTGTGAGTACGATCTGGTCCTCCTGGATGTGATGCTTCCGAAGATCGACGGATTTCAGGTATGCCAGCAGATCAGAGAATTTTCTGACATGCCGATCGTCATGCTCACGGCGAAGAGCGAGGATATGGACAAGATACTGGGGCTGGAGTACGGCGCTGACGACTATATCACGAAGCCGTTTAATATTCTTGAGGTAAAGGCCAGGATCAAGGCGATCATGCGGCGCACGTCCAAACGGAAGGAACCGGCGGGCAGCCCGGTGCTTGTGAAAGGAAATATGAAGATCGACTGTGAGAGCCGCAGGGTATTTATCGGCGAAAGGGAGATCAATCTCACGGCGAAAGAGTTTGACGTGCTGGAACTGCTTGCGATGAATCCGAATAAAGTGTACAGCAGGGAGAATCTCCTGAACCTGGTATGGGGATACGATTATCCGGGAGATGCAAGAACAGTAGACGTACATATCAGAAGGCTCAGGGAAAAGATTGAGGTAAACCCAAGCGAGCCGAAATATGTACATACAAAGTGGGGAGTGGGTTATTATTTCCAGGGTTAAGTCACGTTTCAAATTTAAAGATAAGATCTTCCGGAACCTCAGGTTCCGTATTATCCTGATCGTGATGCTTGCAGGGCTTGTGCCCTGCATTGCAGCACTTTTCGGAATCGTAAATTTCTATGAGTCGCGGACAGTTTCACTTCGGACGGCGGAAATCCAGAATCAGTGTACAATCTTAGGCAACCAGCTGAATAACTACGGGTATTTTGAGGAACCTTCCTCTGAGATTGTAAACGCCAATCTGTACCAGATGGCGACGATCTACAGCGGACGTATCATGGTGATCGATCAGGATCTGAAAGTCATAAGAGATACATACGGCCTTGATGAGGGGAAAACAGACGTATCAGAGAATGTTGTGCGCTGTATGCGCGGAGAGAGTACCAATTATTATGACACAAAGAATCATTATATTGAAGTGACTTCTCCCATTACAGAAACCGGCGGAGATCAGGTGATCGGGGTGATCCAGGCCAGTATCCCGACGGACAGCATCGAGGTGTCAGT
>DWUT01000084.1 GCA_019120615.1 Candidatus Mediterraneibacter norfolkensis | reverse complement strand
GTATGTCAGGGACTAAAAATCGGTATTAACCGACAGCCCCTTTTTCCTGCTATGATCACCGTCTCTGTCCTTCTGATTTTCGCGAACTCTTTTCATTCGGTTCCCATATAATACTACGAGAAGCAAACAATTATATGGAGGAATTTATGAAAAAGCGTTTACTCGCATCCATACTGTCCGCCTTCCTCACGCTCCCGCTTCTGGCAGGCTGCTCTCAGGATCAGGAAGCCGGCGCAGGTTCCGAATCAGACAACGGGACGGCTGAAACAGAGACAGTCGAAAAGGAAGAAGAACCCGAACTGACAAAGGTCACGTTAAACGAAGTGGCTCATTCTATCTTCTATGCGCCCATGTACGTCGCCATCGAAGAAGATTACTTTGCCGATGAGGGAATCGAACTGGATCTCGTCTGCGGATTTGGCGCAGATAAAACAATGACCGCAGTCATCTCCGGGGAAGCGGACATCGGCTTTATGGGTTCCGAGGCGTCCATTTACACCTATAACGAAGGCGCCACAGACTATGTGGTAAACTTCGCACAGCTGACCCAGCGCGCCGGCAATTTCCTGGTAGCACGGGAAGAAATGCCGGACTTCACATGGGAAGACTTAAAGGGCAGTCTGGTCCTCGGCGGCAGAAAAGGCGGGATGCCTGAGATGGTTTTCGAATATATCCTGAAGGAGAACGGCATCGATCCTGAGACGGATCTTGAGATCAACCAGAACATCGATTTCGGTTCTACCGCCGCCGCATTCTCGGAAGGACAGGGAGACTTTACCGTCGAGTTTGAACCCGGCGCGACTTCTCTTGAGTCGGAAGGCAAAGGCTACGTCGTCGCTTCCCTGGGCGAGGACAGCGGATACGTTCCCTACACTGCTTTCAGCGCAAAGAAAAGCTATATCGACGAAAATCCGGATATTATCCAGGGCTTTACCAATGCGCTCCAGAAGGGCATGGATTATGTCCAGACTCATACGCCGGAGGAGATTGCGAAGATCATTGAGCCCCAATTTCCCGAGACAGATCTGGATACTATCACGACCATCGTGACCCGGTATTATGATCAGGATACGTGGAAGAGCAACCTGATCTTTGAGAAGAGCAGCTTCGATCTTCTCCAGGATATCCTGGAAAGTGCAGGAGAGCTGGAACAGAGAGCGCCCTACGAAGATCTCGTCACCACCACATTTGCTGCAAAAGCAGCTCAGTGACACCGCAAAGTGTTCCGCCGCGGGATCTCCTCTTCAGAATTTCTTCTGCAGAATCTTCTCTTCAGGATCCTTCCTGAGCTCGCCGGGAGATCTTTCCTGATTCTACTGGCACACCAGTCATTTTTTTACTATAATAGAGTCAGCGCACCGGAAGTAAATTCTTCCGGCCGCTGACTCTATCTGATCTTATCGGGCGCATACATTCTTATCATGGCGCCGCAGAAAGGACTGAAATTATGATCGATAAAAGACTGATCCCTTTCGGGGGACTGAAAAAAGAACCATTCTCCGGGAGCCACCACGGCATGCGTTACTTCTTCCGGGGCGATGACGGAAAAAACAGTACTACATTCACTGTGTTCATCTATCCCGAACCATGGTGTTTTGAGGATACACCGGAGGAGGACAAGGAAAGTGCCACATTTCCCCTCTCCGATGAGGGAATGGATCAGGCGATCGCATGGCTGTACGAACGGTTCGAGGCTGAGAAGCCCCGATGGATCAATGCCTCAAAAGAAACGATGCATATCGTGAACAGCGCTCCATGATATGCATCGTTCCCTGCGGATATTCCATCCGCAGGACTTTTTTAGAAAACTTCATTTATATTTTATAATCTTCAAAATTTCTTTCAAAACTTGTCACAGGCGATTCACAATTCACTGCTATGATTAGATCATGAACAAAGAAGACGATGGCTGTACATACAGTCTTGCATGTATGGCCATTGGACTTCGCCTAATCAATAAAGAATTCAGTTCGGATATTCCTTTTCATTTTCAGGGAATATCTTTTTTATGTCCTTTTTCATGATATAAAAATACATGACAAGGAGCAGGCTTCCGGCCAGGACCCACGCCGCCGGACCGGCAAGACAAACTCCTGTATAGCTTCTTTTCTCCGCCGCGATGACCGCCACGATCCCTCGTCCGACCAGTTCGGCTATCCCGGCGGTCATGGGAAGGAATCCATATCCCAGTCCCTGTATGCCGTTCCTGTATATATTTACGACAGCCAGCGGAATGAAAAAGATACCAATACACTTCAGATAAATATCCACTGAATCCATGATCACTCCCACATCCTCCGACACGAACAGATAGGTCATATATTTTCCGGCGGTCATGATAAACGCCGCCGCGATCACAGAGTAGAGAATCCCCAGTATGGTTATGGAGCGGAATCCCTGACGGATCCTCCTCACATCACCTGCTCCCATATTCTGTGCACTGTATGTAGCGATCGTCGTTCCCATAGCCACATATGCCTGGGTAATGACCTGCTCGATCTTTCCTGCTGCGGTATAGGCTGCCACCAGAGTAGAACCCAGTATGTTCAGGGAACTCTGCACCATCATGGTCCCGATCGCGGTGATAGAGTACTGAAGCGCCATCGGCAGACCGATCCGAAGCTGTATCTTCAGCATATCCCCGGAAGGGCGCCAGTCTTCTCTCCGCATTCTGAGTTCCGGAACCTTTCTGGCAATGTACAGCAGACACAAAAGCCCCGACACTCCCTGCGATATCACGGTCGCCACAGCTGCCCCTGCCGCCCCCATATGGAAGGCGATGATAAGGACAAGGTCCAGGACAATATTGATGAGTGCGGAAAAGATCAGGAAATAAAGGGGCACCGTGCTGTTGCCAAGAGCCCTCAGTATACTCGCCAGCAGATTATAGAGCATCTGGGCCAGTATCCCGCCGCTGATGATCATGATATAGGCATAGGCGTCGTCAAAAATATCTGCCGGAGTGTTCATCAGAATCAGGAGCGGCTTCATAAAGATCATGAAAGCTGCCGTCAGGAGGATCCCTACGATCAGGGAAAGGATCGCTGCCCCCGCCACGGTCTGCCGCATCGCTTTCAGATCTCCCGCGCCAAACTTCTGGGCAGTGAGCACCGTATAGCCTGCCGTCATCCCGACGGCGAACCCGTAGATCAGGAACATGATCGTTCCAGTACTCCCTACCGCTGCCAGTGCTTTTGTCCCTACAAACTTTCCTACGATGATGGCATCCGCCATATTATAAAACTGCTGAAATACGTTTCCAATGAAGATCGGAAGCGTAAAAGCCAGTATCAATTTCATAGGGTTTCCCGAAGTCATATCATGCTGTACTTTTCCGTTTTCCATTGCTGTACCTTCTCCTTTCACTCTTTCTGAACGCTCCTGCAGAGCATACAAAAAGGATACGCCTATGAATGACATATCCTCTATAACTCAGGAGATTATATAACACTTTTTTCCTGCTGTAAATATTTTTTACTAACTTTTTACGTTCATCTTCTGAGAAACAATATTTTCTCTTCTTCTATTTTTAAATAATCCGGTTTTCCCTTTTCCTTCAGCTGCTGGAGTTCATCCCGCTGGACAAACCAGCAGATCACTTCATCCGCGTCATCCTTTTCCCCTGAGCGGATATAGTAATTCTGTTCAAAGGGGAGAGACGCGCTGCTCACCGGATCGAATTTCAGCATATTCTCTCCCCTTTCTCCCCATACCGGGATAAAATCATGCGCACGGTATCCCATATATTCTGCGTCTTCCGGAACTGTTCTCTCTACATGCAGAACCAGGTTCCAGTCAACTGCTTCCACCGTCTCTTCCCCCAGCTTTCGGATTCTCGAAAAATTCTTACACCCGGTCAGTCTCGCCGCGGTTTTGTTCTCCGGATTCCGGAATACTTCTTTCGTCGGTCCTGCAGCGACGATCTTCCCCTGATCCATGATAAGCAGTTCCTCGCTGAAGCGGTAAATCTCGTCCCTGTCATGGGATACCATGATCACTGTCCCTTCATAGTCCTCCAGCATGTTCACCATCTCTCTCTGCAGCTGGTCCTTCAGGAACATATCCAGCGCAGAGAACGGCTCGTCCAGAAGGATCACATCCGGCTCATAGGCCATGATGCGCGCCAGGGCCACTCTCTGCTGCTGCCCGCCGGAAAGCTGCCCCGGAAGCTGCTTTTCAAGTCCTTCCAGCCGGAATTTCCGCACCATTTCCTTTACCCTTTTCTCTTTTGCAATACGTTTTCCCTTCAGTCCGGCTCCGATATTCTTCTCCACCGTCATGGTGGGAAACAGCGCGTAGTTCTGGAAAAGATACCCTGCATTTCTCTTCTGCGGCTTCAGGTCGGTCCTGCTGTCACTGTCAAAAAGGACCCTGTCCTCCACTGCGATCCGCCCGGCATCCGGCGTCTCGATCCCGGCAATGCACTTTAACGTCATACTCTTTCCACATCCCGACGCGCCCAGTATCCCGATACGCCGGGATGTACTCCGGAAACTTACATCCAGCATAAAGCGGTTCAGTTTTCTATGTATCTCCACAGAAATCGCCATATCCTACCACCTCCCCACATTCTTCATCTTTTTCCCCGAGATCAGATTCATCAGGGAAATAATGACAAAGGCGATGATCATCACGATGACGACCCAGATCCCGGCAGTCAGATAGTCTCCGTCCTGTATGACCATGGCGATCTTCTGCGAGATGGTCCCTGTCTTTCCCGGAATATTTCCCGCCAGCATGGATGTGGCCCCGTACTCTCCCAGCGCCCTTGCAAATGTCAGGATCGTCCCGGAAGCGATTCCCGGTCCCGCTGTCGGGATGACGACTTTCCAGAAGATTTCAATATCTGACATGCCGAGAGTCCTCCCTGCATAGACCAGATTTACATCGATCTGTTCCATCGCCGCCCTGGCATTCCGATACATCAGCGGGAAGGCAATGACCGTGGCCGCGATCACACATCCAACCCATGTCTGCACCACCTTAAATCCGAACTGATCAAACAGGAATTCGCCTAAAAGTCTCCTTCTGCTGAAAAGGAGCAGGAGAAAAAAGCCGGCCACAGTGGGCGGAAGCACCATGGGCAGAGTCAGTATCCCGTCGATGACCGCCTTTTTCCCGGGTGAAGCCTTCACCACTTTTCGCGCCGCATAAATTCCCAGAAAAAAGGAAATAACTGTGGCCGCAACTCCTGTTTTCAGCGAGATAAACAGGGGGCTCCAGTCCAGTTTCTCCAGTATCTCCAGCATTTCTTTCATCGTCTTCCTCCTCACTGCGCAGCCGTCCGTTACCGCCGGAAAGGGAGCGGCGCACCGTACCGCTCCTTCCGTGTGCCGCTCCCTTTCTGCCGCATTTTATCTGTCTTTATTCCACATTTGTGTCGAAATAATAGGAATCAAATACTTCCTTCGCCTCGTCTGAAAGTACATATGCGAGGAAATCCTCTGCCGCTGCAGTCTGCGCCTCGTCCGCCTCTTCATTTACAACACACGCGATCGGATAAATAACATCCCCTGTCAGATCATAACTCACTGTCTCAAGGATATCAAGATCATCCTCATATCCGTATGTATCGGAATAATAGGTTGTACCCACCTCGCAGGAACCTTCTACGACTGCCGTGAGCACCTTGCTGACATTGTCCTGCTCACTGATCTCCACGCCGCCAAGCGCTTCTGATACTTCTTCTGTTGTGATGGACGCCGGATCATCCGTCTCCGGAAGGATTCCCAGGCTGATCAGCGCCTGTCTTGTATATCTTCCCACCGGCACGCTTCCGCCTGCAAGGGCGATACTCTCCGCATCTCCGATATTTTCAAGGCCAGTCACGCTTGTCCCACTGTCTTTCAATGTGATCACTACAACCTGATTGTTGACCACGTTGGATCTCGTTCCCTCGACCATGAGCCCGTCCGCTTCCAGGTCATCCATCTGCTTCTGCGCTGCAGAGAAGAAGATATCGCACTCATACCCCTCCTGGATCTGCGTCAGCAGAGTCCCCGAGCTGTCCGCGTTAAAGGTGATCTTTACTTCCGGATGCTCTTCCTTGTACCGCTCTGCCAGATCTGTCATCACCGTGTTCAGGCTCGCCGCGATGAATACCTGGATCTCTGTTTCTTCCGCGCTCCCCCCATCCTCAACCGCTGTGCCGCTGTCCTGTCCGTCTGTGTTCTCCGCAGTCTGGCTGTCATCACTCTCTCCGGAGCATCCCGCCATGGAAAATACCATCCCTGCTGCCAGTATCGCCGCTAAAATTCTCTTTTTCATCTTTCCCCCCTTCTCTCTGAAAAAACGTTTCAGGTCACATTTTTTAAATTCCTTTCTTCTCTTCTCAGAAAGACTGCTCCCAGCTTTGCAAGCCGCTTTTCGGTCTCCTTCGCACGGAATCCGCCGGGCGTCCCCGCCGCAGCGATCACTGCACCGATCCTCATCGATCACCTCACCGCTTTCTGTTTCTTTGAATAGTATGTGTTTTCCATGGGAAGCCTTGTCCTCAGAATATGGTCCATCGCATAGTACGCTCCCTGTACCGCCGGAGCCGTGGGGATCGTGGCGATCTCTCCGATCCCCTTTGCGCCGTAGGCGAAGGGAAGGAGTTCTTCCTTCTCCACATAGATCGCATGGATATCCGGGATCTGCGTCGAACGCAGCAGCCCCAGCGTGCCGTATTTTGCCTGGGGCACACTGCTTTTCAGAGGGAAGTCTTCTGTCAGAGCATATCCCAGCCCCATCAGCACGCCGCCTTCGATCTGTCCCTGTATGGCGATGGGATTTACCACCTTGCCGGAATCATGAGCCGCATAGACTTCCTTCACTCTGCCCTCGTCGTCCAGGATGACCACATGGGTGGCGAATCCGTAAGCCACATGGCTCTTCGGGTTCGGCACGTCCGCCCCCAGCTTGTCTGTGGGATCAAAGAACTCAGCAAAGTATTCCTTCCCCTCCAGTTTTTCCAGGTCGCCGCCGGCCTCCTGCAGATCCCGGTTCAGATCCGCTGATGCCATCCTCACTGCTTCGCCTGTGATCAGCGTCTGGCGGGAACCGGAGGTGGTCCCGGAATCCGGCGCCACCTCTGAGTTTGCGCCCATATTCCGGATTTTCTCCTTTCCAAGCCCTGTGGTCTCGGCGACCATCTGGACAAAGACGGTGGCGCATCCCTGACCGATATCGGATGCGGCGCTGTACAGTTCCACCTTTCCGGCATGAACGATCAGCTTTGCCCTTCCTTTGTCCGGCAGGCCTACGCCTACGCCGGCGTTCTTCATGGCACAGGCGATCCCTGCTCTTCCGGGATTGCTCTCGTAGGCGTCTTTCACGGCGAGAAGGGTCTCCTTCAGAGCAGTGGAACAGTCTGCGATCTGCCCGTTCGGAAGGACTTTGCCCGGTTCAATGGCGTTTCGGTAACGGATCTCCCAGGGAGAGATGCCCACCTTCTCCGCCAGCAGATTGATGTTTGATTCCAGAGCAAACTCACTCTGACAGACGCCGAATCCACGAAAAGCGCCTGCCGGCGGATTGTTCGTATAATAACCGTATCCCCGGATATCTGTATTCTGGTAACAGTAAGGTCCCACGGAATGAGTGCAGGCTCTCTCCAGGACCGGGCCGCAAAGCGACGCATATGCTCCTGTATCAAAGTAGATCTCACAGTCCAGCCCGGTAAAGATCCCGTTCTCATCGCATGCAAGCGTAAAGGTTCCTTCCATGGCATGGCGCTTGGGATGGAAATTGATAGACTCCTGCCTGGAAAACACGACTTTGACCGGCCGGTTCACCTTCAGCGCTGCCAGCGCCGCGATATGCTGGGTGGAAACATCCTCTTTTCCGCCGAATCCGCCTCCCACCAGCTTGTTTTCAACCACAACCCGATCCGGATCCCATCCCAGCATGATGGAAATCTCGTGCCGGGTATCATAGACTCCCTGATCCGAAGAGTAAACCTTGACGCCGTCCTTATAGGGGAACGCCACCGCACACTCCGGCTCGAGAAATGCATGTTCCGTAAAAGGCGTGCTGTATTCCTGTGTCACAACATATTTCGATTCCGCGATAGCTTTCTTCGCATTTCCCCTTGTGACATGCCTGCTCTGGCAGAGATTTCCCTTTGAATGCACCTTGGGCGCGTCCTCTGCCCTCGCCTCCCACACCGACGTCACCGGCTTCAGCTCTTCATATTCGATCCGGACAAGTTTCTTCGCCTTCTCCAGGATCTCCCAGGTTTCCGCAACGACAAGACAGATCGCGTCTCCCACACACCGCGTCACGCTCCCCTTTTCAATCATTACATCCCAGTCCTGCTGAAGGTGCCCCACCTTGTTATTGGGCACATCTTCTGCTGTGAGAACCGCCAGCACTCCCGGGAGGGCCTTCGCTTTCTCCGCATCGATCTCCAGCACTCTCGCCCGGGGATATCTGGAGCGCACCGCCGACGCATAGACCATGTTCTCCAGCTCCACATCGTCCGGGTATTCTCCATACCCCAGAACCTTTTCCCTCACATCCAGCCGGAACGCTTTCTTTCCCACGCCGTACTCCTCGCCCTTCTCCAGCGTTTCCTCGATCTTCTCATCGCCCCGCAGGATCGCAGCCGCAAGCTGGATTCCCTCGATGATCTTTTTATATCCGGTACAGCGGCAGACATTTCCCTTAAGAGCTGTTCTTATCTCTTCCTCCGTCGGGTCCGGCACCCTGTCTATCAGAGCCTTTCCCGCCATGACCATTCCCGGGATGCAGAATCCGCACTGAACAGAACCTTTGGATCCGAAAGCATAGACAAATGCCTCTTTCTCCGCCTCGCTCAGCCCCTCTGTGGTGATGATACTGTGTCCCGCGGCCAGTTTTGTAGTCAGCACGCAGGATTTTACCGCATTTCCGTCCACGATAATGGTACAGGTGCCGCAGGCTCCCTCGCTGCATCCGTCCTTGACCGAGTGCAGATGAAGATCATCCCTCAGATACCGGAGCAGAGGTTTCTCCCTGTCTGTGCTCCGCAGAATACCGTTTACCATAAAGCAATAATTCTCTTTCATATCCTCACCCCTGCTCTTCCCGGGTTGTGAAAATCCCATTATAATCCCTGATTGTTCCCCTCGGACATTTGACTGCGCACATGCCGCAGGAAATACATTTTTCCTCATCGATCACCGCGTGATCATTCTGTATGCCGATGGCGTCCACAGAACAGTTTTTCACGCAGATCCCGCAGGCGATACAGCCTGTGTCACATTCTTTTCTCGTCTGTGCTCCGGGATCCTCATTGACACACGCCGGATAGATATTGTATTCCGGGAACGTCAGCCGGATCAGTTTCCTGGGGCAGGCCTTCACGCACAGACCGCATCCCACACATTTTTCTCTGTCCACTTCCGCGAGTCCCTGTCCGCTGATCCGGATCGCTCCCAGGCGGCAGGCCTCCACGCAGCTTCCGCCCCCGAGACATCCCCAGCGGCACTCTGACACTCCGTCAGGATAAAATGCCAGGATCTCTTCACAGTTTCCTTTCCGCTCTTCCAGCGGAACCTTCTCTTTCGCCCTGCATCCTCCGTAACACTGTACGACGGCCACTCTTTTCCTACGTCTCTGCGCCATTGTCTCATCTCCTCTCCCCGCCTGTCTGCAGAATGTCATTCCGCTCTCTCCGACGGTGATTCCGGTCTTTTTGTCACGACAGATCTTCCCTTCTGTCAATATCTTTCAATTCCTCCGGGTCAGCCTGCACGATCCGGAGTTTCTCCCTGTGTCTTTTTATCACCTGTCTTCCTCCCTCATCTCCGGAAAGTTCCATCAGTTCTCCGAAGAAACGACGATCCCAGAAAACTGGATTACCGGTCCTTGCCCCGCTGCCCGCACAGACAATGCTGCCCGGATGACGTGTCGCTGTATTAAAGATCCTCTGTACTGTTGACGTCTCCATACAGGGCTGGTCACAGACCGAGAAAAGCACGCCTTCCAGATCCGGATTATCATCCAGCGCTTTTTTCAGCCCCAGTCTCAGCGATCTGGAGATTCCTTTCTCCGGTTCTGTATTCCGGACCGGATACAGGCCTCTCTTCCGCACTTCCCGGGCGATTTCTTCATTTCCCGTCACGAAAAAGACCGGGAAGCCGAATGACCGCATCCTCTCCACCGTATGCAGATACAGAGGTTTGTTCCGAACAGGAGCGCTCAGTTTATCTCCGCCGAATCTCGTCCCTGCGCCTGCCGCCAGTATGACAGAGGCATATCTTCCTTTCATCCGCTCATATCCTGTCACCGCTTCCAGCACGCCGCCTCCGATGGCCCGCGCTTTATCGGAAATGGTATAGCAATGGGAAATCTCTGCCCTCGCATCGATATCACCGATCTTCAGTCCGGTTTTCACACGCGCTCCCTCCTGGAGCATTCCTCTTACGATGCCTGACATCTGGGCATATACCGGATTTCCGCCCGTAACCGCCACGAGCTGTCCCATTTCCACACTGTCTCCGATCTGCACTTCCGGCTCGATCCTTCCGTCCCCGGAGGCGCGGATCAGCCTCTCGATGGTATAGCCGCCCACATTCCCCGGAACGCCTGTATTCGGGATCGCGCTTCCTTTCCAGATGATATTCCCCAGCGTGTGGCCCCGCTTGGTCTCCACGACACAGTTGCAGTCGATCCCTGCCGTAAATCCCGGCCCGGTACCAATGACAAAGGGCGCGTCCGTGATCCGGGTCCCTGTATTCCTTTTTGCGATGATCGCATCCACGATCACATCCGGACAGAACCATTCCCGGCATCCTGCCCCGGGATCCACCATCACTGCCACATCCCCGGCATCCATGATCTTCTCGGCACCGTACCGGTCTTCTGCAAGGATCCCGTTCATATCTTCCACCCGGGCGCTGCCCTCGTACACAGCCCTCGATAATGCCACTGTACGCCGCACTGTGAGAGGCTCGGGGATCTCTGTCATCAGGATCCTGTGTCCGGCTCCATACAGTCTCGACGCGATCCCGGTAGCAAGATCTCCGGCTCCTTTTATTAAAATCTTCATCTTTCCTTAACTTCCTCCCGGCTCATCTTTGCTCTGCACAGGATGATACGATCACATCCCCTGTTCCCTGTCTCTCCAGAAGCCCGCATATCGCAAGCGCACTCTCTCTGAGCCTTCTGCTGTCCGCTTTATTCAGGACAACTGTGTATCCCGCGTTCCCGGGGCACGCCTTTCTCCCCGCCCTTTCCGAGGAGGCAAGAACAGCGATATCCTCTTCTGTGACCCGCTGCGTCTTCCTCTTCTTTAACAGGGCAGCCGCCAGTTCCGGGCGAAAACATACCTCATCCAGTCTCTTTCCCAATGCATCCAGTCCGTATACAGACAGGACGTGAGTCGTCTCCGGAAGAATGACAGGCTCGTGTTCTGCCGGAGCTTTAAGCGGAAGCCTTCTTGCTCCGTCCGCCTCAATGAGCACCGGGACTTTCTTCCCCCATATGCAGGGAAGGAACTCTGCCGGCAGACTCTGTATCTTCCCCTGCCCGGAAGGAATGCCCATCCAGACCTGGCCGTATTTTTTCAGCAGGCTGTCCATACAGGCTTCTGACGGTTCTGTCAGAAACCAGGGCAGTTCCTCCGCCATCATATGTGTCGTGGTCATAACGATCACCTGTCCACCGCCGGCCGCATATTCCCGCGCCAGTTCCCGGATCAGGCTGGTCTTTCCGCCCGCCCCGACGACCGAGACCACCGGGCACTCTCCGAAATGTTTGTTTTCAGAATCACC